>CAQJOC010000019.1:0-3594 GCA_948815685.1 uncultured Eubacteriales bacterium
ATACCATGCGATTTCAATATTTTATGCGGTATTAGCTCCGGTTTCCCGGTGTTATCCCCCTCAAAAAGGCAGGTTGCTCACGCGTTACTCACCCGTCCGCCACTATCCAGCATTCAAGCAAGCTCAAATGCTAAATCGTTCGACTTGCATGTGTTAGGCATGCCGCCAGCGTTCATCCTGAGCCAGGATCAAACTCTCTATATTTTTATTATTTGCGTTTGTCCTTTTGCTCTATACTTTTATTTCTTCCCTTTTCAGGGTCCCTTTTCTCTTGTTTAATTTTCAAGGTCTTTTATTTCTTTTCGCTTATCTCTCTCATAAGCGACTTTTTTAGTCTATCATATTATTTTTACCTTTGTCAATATTTTTTTTCGTTTTTAGCTGATTGTATAAAATTTTAACCATTCTTTCTATACATTATAGAAATATTATTCAAATGGAAATACAAAAAACGAGAATCGTGTTTCGATTATTTTCTTTACCTTTATTAATTTTTCCATACAATAAAAAGCAACCAAAACAATTCCTAAAAATAAATTAAATTTAGGAATTTCAATTTTATATTTTATTCTCTAATCGACTATTCCGTTTCTTATAATAATTTTTAGTGTTTTATTTACATAAAATTTTTACTATACTTATTTATGTATTTTAATGTTTATTGATTGCCTATTATTGGAATTATTTTTTTGCGTTTTGCACTATTAGCACTATTATTTTAAATAATATATTGACGAAATACACAATTTGTTGTATAATTTAATACTATAAAAACTTTTTAGATAAAGGTGGTTGAATTTATGGAATATTTACTTAAAACTAAAGACTTAAAGAAAACTTATTTCGGCAAACCTGCTGTGAATAAAATTAATATAGATATAAAAAAAGGCGATATCTATGGTTTTATAGGAAAAAATGGAGCAGGAAAAACCACTACAATGAAAATGATTGTTGGTCTTGAAAGACCAAGTTCAGGTGAGATAGAGTTATTTGAAAATAAAAATTTAAATGAAGGACGCTCCAAACTCGGTACCGTTATAGAATATCCATGTTTATATCCATATATGACCGCAAGACAAAATGTCGAAGCTCAAAGATATCTTCTGAATGTAAAAGATAAAAGCGTAGTTGATGATGTTTTGGAGATAGTCGGGCTTAGCGATACCGGTAATAAAAAGGCCAAAAACTTTTCATTGGGTATGAAACAGCGTCTGGCTATCGCATTATCTTTGGTTGGCAATCCGGAGTTTTTGATGTTGGATGAACCTATTAATGGTTTAGACCCCATGGGAATTAAAGATATTAGAGATTTAATTTTGACACTGAATAGAGAACGTGGCATTACTATAATGATGTCAAGTCATATTTTAGGCGAACTGGTTAAGATATCTACTCGTTTTGGAATCATAAATAAAGGAGAACTGGTTGACCAATTTGATTATGATGAACTTAAGGAAAGAGTCAAGGAAAAAATCACAATTCGGGTAAATGACACTATCAGAGCATACGATATTTTAAAAAATGAAGTAAAAATAGAAAATTGTATTATAGACGGAGATAGAAGTATATCTATTTTTGACCATCTTGAAGATTCGGGTGTAATAACCGCGGCTTTAGCAAATAACGACGTTATTCTTGAGTCTATCAACAAAGACGGCGGCGATTATGAATCGTATTTTATAAAGCTTATGGGAGGTAATAAAAATGATTAACATGTTTAGTGTACTAAAGTCGGATTTTTACAAACTTTTTTGCAGAAAGGCATTTTATATTTGTGGCTTGATCTCCGGTCTTGTGGGGGTGCTGTTGGTCGCTCTTATAAACAATGAATTCCCTTATGCCAAAGAACTGGGATATAATGGGATAAGTTCAACATATATAGGTTTGGGTCAGGTTACTCTTCTTGCAACAATCTTTTTGTCTATGTTTGTTTCGTCTGAATTTTCTTATGGAACTATAAAAAATATGTGTTCGAGAGGCATAAGTCGGGCCGGGATATATTTATCAAAAATAATAATTGGTATATTTACTTCTATTACTTATATTTTGTTTACTGCTTTTTGTGGATTTGTTTCAGGTTCTCTGATGTGGGGCGTTGGAGAATTAAAATCAGAAGACTTTTGGAGCATACTTAGACTGTTTGGGTTGTTTATTTTGGCGGAAGCATGTTTACAATCTATTTTTATAATGATAGGTTTTTTGATAAGACACAGTGGAGGAACGGTTTCTGCTAATCTCGGTATCTATGTTACTGCAAACATATTGATTTTTCCGATACTAGACTATGGCATTAAATCTTTAAAATGGTTTGAGTTGAAAGAAAGTACTTCTCAGTATTGGGTTGGCAGTTATGTTCAGACTTTTATGAGTAGTCTAGAACTGGATCAAGCGGTGATTAATCGCGGTATTATTGTTTGCCTTGTATATTTCGTAATTTCTCTGATTACAGGAATAACTACATTTTATAGAAGAGATGTCAGATAAAATATTGGTTCATTTCTGCCGCACGACACGACAAAAAAGAATCAAAAAACGTACAAGAGAAAATTAACGAGGGGGATTTATACTCCCCCTTTTGCCTATCCCCTAGATTTCCTCGTTGATAATCCGTGAGAACCTTATACCATTTTTCTTCAACATATTGATTTAATTTTTGAGTTATTTCACTATACAATTCGACAAATTAATTTAAAAAAACGTAATTTGACTGCTTTGCGGTAAATCTTTAAAAACATCCGCATCTTTAAGTGCCTCTATTATTGGTTTAGGTGCTTTCGTTCTCATTTGAAACTCATCTATCGATAAATATTTACCATCATTTTGAGAAAACATAAGATTTTTAGCAACCGCAATTCCTACACCTGAAATTGACGAAAACGGAAGTCTCATTTTTCCATCTTCAATTAAAAATTTAAGAGCGTCAGACTTATATATGTCTACCGGAAGAACCTCTATTCCTCTAGCCAACATTTCGTTTATTATTTGCAAAGTGGAATATTGTGAGAGTTCCTTTGTTGTCGCTTCTTTTCCTTTTTTTATAATTTCCTCCATTTTCATTTTTACAGCTTGTCTTCCTCGCATGACAATAGTACCATCGAAATCTTCTCCTCGCACCGTAAAATATGCAGCATAGTATTCCAAAGGTTTATGGACTTTATACCATCCCAGTCTCAACGTTGCAATCATATAAGCAGCAGCATGTGCTTTAGGAAACATATATTTTATTTTCATGCATGAATCTATATACCACTGTGGTACCCCATGCTCTTTCATTGTATTTATATATTCTTCGGTTAAAAGCTTTTTTGCTTTCCCTTTTCTGACAATTTCCATAATTTTAAACGCTGTTTTTGGTTCAATTCCCTTATATAAAAGATAAGTCATAATACTGTCTCGTGTCCCTATTACCTCCGAAATGGTACAGATATTATTTTTAATCAAATCTTGTGCATTTCCAAGCCAAACATCAGTTCCATGAGATAACCCGGAAATTTGCAATAAGTCTGAAAAAGTTTTTGGATTTGCTTCGATAAGCATTTGTCTTACAAACCCGGTTCCTACCTCAGGTAAAGAAAAAGTCCCGGTCTCAGAACC
>CAQJOC010000019.1:3604-14333 GCA_948815685.1 uncultured Eubacteriales bacterium
TATGTCCTCAGGCGTAACACCTAAGGCCTTTGTCGAAGTAAAAAGTGACATGACTTCTTTATCACTCATAGAAACTTCCATAACACTTATTCCGGTGTAATCTTCCAAATATCTGTATATGGAAGGAACATCATGGCCTAATTCATCCAGTTTACAAATTGTATCGTGTATAGAATGAAAATCAAAATGAGTAGTGATATTATCCGAATTTTGGTCATTAGCAGGACGTTGGACCGGACAAAAATCATAAATTTCCATGCCTTTAGGGACAACAACCATTCCTCCCGGATGCTGACCCGTAGTCCTTTTGACTCCGGTACAGCCTAAGGCTAATCTGTTTTCTTCTGCTTTGTGAAGCGTTATTCCTTTTTGTTCCGCATATTTTTTTACAAACATTGTTCCGGTTTTTTCCGCAATTGTACCAATTGTTCCGGCTTTGAAAACATTATCTTTTCCAAAAAGAGTTTCCGTATACCTGTGTGCCTCATTTTGATACTCTCCGGAAAAATTTAAATCTATATCCGGAGTTTTATCTCCATCAAATCCCAAAAACGTTTCAAATGGTATGTCATGTCCATCTTTTAAGTAATCTTTCCCACATTTGGGACATTTTTTGTCCGGTAAATCAAATCCCGAACCATAACTTCCATCCGTTATAAATTCACTGTTTTTGCAGTTTGGGCAAATATAATGCGGGTATAAAGGATTAACTTCCGATATACCTGATATCGTGGCTACAAACGAGGACCCTACCGAACCTCTGGAACCGACTAAATAACCATGCTTTTCAGAATCCGCAACAAGTTTTTGTGCTGTCATATATAAAACAGAAAAACCGTGTTTTGTTATTGAACCAAGCTCTTTGTCTATTCTGTCAAAAACTATTTTAGGCAAGGGATCTCCATATTTTTGTTTTGCTCTTTCCCATGTTATACGTACCAAATTTTCTTCCGCATCTTCAATTGATGGAGGATAAACGCCCGGAGGAATCGGCAATACCTCTTCTATCATATCTGCAATTTTTCTACTGTTTTTTACTACAACTTCATACGCCTTTTCTTCTCCCAAATAGGAAAACTCCTTGAGCATTTCCTTTGTTGTCCTAAAATACAGAGGTGCTTGCATGTCAAAATCTTTATAACCTTGTCCTGCCATTAAAATTTTTCTGTATTCTGCATCCTGTGGGTCCATAAAATGTACGTCACACGTTGCTACCACGGGAATCTCCAGCTCTTCTCCCAGTTTAACAATCGTTTTATTAAACTGCATGAGCTGTTTTTCATCCGTCACTATACCTTCTCTTATCATAAAATCATTATTACCTAAAGGCTGAATCTCCAAATAATCATAAAATTTGGCAATTTGGATTAAATCATTCCAAGGTTTGCCCGATACTATGGCTCTGAACAACTCTCCCGATTCACAAGCACTTCCTATCAATAACCCTTTTCTGTATTTTATAAGTTCGCTTTTAGGGATTCGTGGTTTTTTATAAAAATATTTTAAATGTGAAAACGAAATGAGCTTATAAAGATTTTTAAGGCCTTCCTTATTTTTTACAAGAATAATTTGATGATGCGATACTCCTTTTTTACAATCGGAATCCGAAAGTGCGGTATTGATTTGCTGAATATTGTTTATTTTGAGCATAGATAGAAATTTTATGAATATATACGCTAAAGCTTTGGCATCGTCCGAAGCCCTGTGATGGCGAAATTCGGGAATTTTTAAATATTTTCCCACAGTATCAAGTTTATGATTTTTAATATTTTTTATTAATGCCCTGCTCATCGGAACCGTATCTATATAACTAAAATCATAATTTATTTTATTTCGGCTTAAGCAAGCCTTTATGAAAGATATGTCAAATGGTGCGTTATGTGCTACCAAAACCGGAGAATCTTTGCAAAATTCCATAAATTTTTCGATGGCTTCCTTTTCGTCAGGTGCATCTGATACCATTGAATCTGTTATTCCTGTGATTTCAGTTATTCTCGGAGGAATAGGACATTTAGGATTTACAAATGTACAAAAATCATCAAGTATTTCGCGATTTTTTACTCTTATCGCACCAATTTCCGTAATTCTGTCATTTTTCGCACTTAGTCCCGTTGTTTCTATATCGAAACAGATAAATTCATCATCTAAGCTATTCTGACTCGGCCCCTTTAATATAGGAATCATATCGTTTACGAAGTATGATTCTATTCCATAAATAACCTTTATATCTCCTCCACTTTCTTTGATTTGTTTCGCTGTATTCATCGCATCGGGAAACGCCTGGGCAACACCATGGTCCGTTATGGCAACAGCCGGATGTCCAAATTCGTATGCCCTCTTTATTAAATCCGAAACCGGAGTTACTCCGTCCATAGATGACATAGCTGTGTGCATATGAAGTTCCACGCGTTTTTCTTCTGCGTTATCATTTATTTTTATCTTGTTTACCGTGCTGATATTCGAAGGTTTAACTGCTAATTCCCTGTCATATTTATCATAAAAAACTTCCCCTTTTATTAGCAGACAGTCGCCTTTTTTTATTTTTTTGAGATAAGTACATTTTTCTTTTTTTTCAATAATTTTAATGGTAATGGAACCGGTATAATCCGTGATATTTAATGCATATATTTCCCTTATATTATCTCTGGTAGCCCTGCAAGTTAATTGGAAAACTTCACCCCATATCACTGCCGTACCTGCTTCAAGATTTATATTTTTTATTGGATATGGGGCTGATTTTATAGGTTTTCCCAATATTGGCTGAGCTGATGCCAAATCAACACTCGGTAACAAACTATTTTTTTCCCTAACTTCAATAAAAATTCCATTCCTTTTTTTTACTTCATCTCTCCTACTGTTTTCGCCTTTTTCATTTTTATCTTTTTCATCTTTACTTTTTTCACCTTTACTTTTCTCACTTTTGGCTTCTTCATTTCCCCCTTCCTTTTTTTCATTTTCTCTTTTTTCATTTTCTTTTTTCCAATCTTCACAATGCCTCTTATAAGATTCACTTTTATATTCCATATTAAGAATTCCAGAAAATGAAACCTCAAATTTTTTACCAAATTCATTAAAAAGTTCTTTTTTTATTTCTTTGTCGATTTTTTTTAAAAGAATAATATTGTATCCGCCATGTTTTAACTTTATATCAAGATTTGTTTCAAAAAAATTTACTTCAAAGTCTTTAAAAATAGCTTTAAGCAAAGGACTTTTAGAAAAAAACTTTTTTAAAAATCTTTTAATTTCCAATATTTCAATATCTTTTATGACATTTGGTATTGGTTTAGAATCGCATATATTGACTTTAAACCTTTTTAAATTTAATTTTTCAATATCGACTATTCTTTCAAGTTCATTTGCTAAAAAAATTTTTTTGTTTTCTTCTGTTTCCCCTATTTCCCTTATTTTTTTTTTCTCTTTTTTTTCTTTTATACTTTCATATGTATCTTCACATTGCTTTTCTGTTTCAATTGCCGGGTTAGGTACTTTTTTTAAATCAATTTTTGCATAATCTTCTTCAAAAATATTTACATCTATTACCATAGCCCTGTTTTTTTTATCAATATTTATATTTTTTACTAAAACAGAATCTGTAAAAGTCGGAGGAACCGCTTCAATCAAATAATTTTCAAACAGTTCGCTGAATTTTTTCATATTTATGTATCATGCCCCCTGCATTTTGTCAATTCCCTCTTCGCCTGTTTCCATTTTATTAATTTCTGTTATTAAATTGTCTAAAATTTCTTCTTCAGGTACACACTTTACTTTTTTTCCCTTTTTAAATAGAACACCGACACCATTTCCACCACATATTCCAATATCTGCATATGACGCTTCTCCCGGACCATTAACAACGCATCCCATTATTGCAACCTTTAAATTTTTACTGCATCCCCGGAGCCGCCTCTGTGCTTCATTGGTTAAATTTTCAACATTGATTCTTGTTCTTCCGCATGTAGGACAAGATATAATATCAATCCCTTTTCTAAGCCTTAAAGCTTTCAAAAGATTTATGCCTGCCTCTACCTCTTTAATAGGATTCGCTGTCAGTGAAATTCTTATGGTATCCCCTATTCCGTCCAGCAAAAGCGAACCTATCCCTGCCGCAGATTTTAGTAACCCGATTTTTTCTACTCCTGTCTCAGTTATACCAAGATGCAAAGGATAATTACAGGCCTTTGCAATCATTCGATACGCAGATACCGTATCTTTAACATTAGATGACTTTGCCGAAATTATTATATTTTTAAAATCAAATTTTTCCAATAATGAAACATTATAAAGTGCACTTTCACACAAAGCCTCAGGAGTTGCTCCTCCATATTCGGATAAGAATTTTTTCTCCACGGAACCGGAATTAACTCCAATCCGTATGGGAATATTTTTTTGATTACATATATCGGCCACTTCTTCGATAGCTTTATCGCTACCTATATTGCCGGGATTTATTCTAATTTTATCAACTCCGGCATTTGCAGCATTTACAGCTAATTTATGATTAAAATGTATATCCGCCACAATCGGAATATTAACATTTTCCTTAAGTGCATATATAAGATTAACGGATTCCGTATCCGGAACCGAAACTCTTAATATTTCACACCCAGCTTTTTCAAGTTCTCTACCTTGTCTTATGTTTTCTTTTAAATCATTTGATTTCGCATTTAACATAGATTGTACAGATATTGGACTATCTCCGCCAATAAAAATTTTCCCAATCTTAATTTTTTTGGATTTTCTTCTATCTTGCATAAGATTGCTTATTCTCCTTTAATAAGCTTAATTATATCGCTGTAAGTTATGAAAACCATCAATGCTAAAAATAAAAATAAACCTGTAGCATGTATCCATCCTTCATGTTTCGCACTCAAAGACTTCCCAAATATCAATTCAGCAACTAAAAATACGAGTCTGCCACCATCTAAAGCAGGAAGAGGTAATAAATTAAATATTCCTAAATTTATGGTTATCATAGACATTATCGATAATATATTGTTAACTGCAGACAATATGCTTATCTTCAGCCCTTCATTTGTTGCATTTCCGATTGCAGAGGCAATTCCAACCGGTCCCGACATATTATTCAGCTTAAATCGTCCGGAAACAAGTCCTACAAGACTGCTCCATACAATTCTTACCGTCGAAACCGTATCAATAAATGTATACTTTAAAACGTTTTGTAAATTACGTTCAATTGAACTCACATGAAAATCCAACTGTATATGCTTTTTTCCGTTTTTCCCTTCAACCATGTTGAATTTTACATTATTTAATCTCGTAGTCTGACCATCTCTTTTTACATCAATATTAAAATTATCACGTCCATCGGAAGAAAGACTAAAAATTAAGTCATTATACGAATATACTCTATATCCGTTTACAGCGACGATTTCATCTTCAGGTTGCAATCCATACTGATTTGAAACCGAATCAGTAGCAAAATGCGAAATGCGTGTAGATGCAATTTTCGGTTCTTGACATAAAAGTATGAACATCATAACAATTCCCAAAATTATATTCATTACGGCTCCCGCTGCAACAATTATAATTCTTTTCCATGGTTCTTTTTTATTAAAAGAATTTTCGCTTTCACTTTCTTCTTCACCTTCCATAGCACAAAATCCACCTATGGGGAACAGACGTATTGAATAAAGGGTCTCCCCTTTTTGTACTTTAAATATTTTCGGTCCCATCCCTATTGCAAATTCATTTACTTTTACACCGGAAAGCTTCGCTGTGAAAAAATGTCCAAACTCATGTACAAATATAACTAAACTGAACAAAAAAACAGCAAACAAAATTATAAATATATTCATAAAATTACACATCCAATCGATTAACATATTCTCTGGTTTTTAAGTCACAATCTATTATATCATCTAAACTTAAAGTTTTAAATACGGGAATATTTTTGATTGCATCCTCTACTATTTGCCATATATCCAAAAATCTTATTTTTTTATCTAAAAACATACGTACAGCCTCCTCATTTGCCGCATTTAAAATCACAGGAGCAGTCCCGCCGGTTTTTACGGCACTGCGACATAAGTCCATACATTTTGACAAATATGGTTTAGGTTCAAAAAACGTAAGCGAGAATTTAGTCAAATCCAAAAAATTATCCGTAAACGTTTCAGTTCTGTCAGGAAACGTAAGAGCATACTGAATAGGAATTTTCATGTCGGTAATACTCATTTGTGCAATAATCGAACCATCACAATATTCAACCATTGAATGAACTATGCTTTCCCGATGAATCAAAACTTTTATTTTGTCTTCCGAAATGCCAAATAAACGTATCGCTTCTATTATTTCAAGTCCTTTATTCATCATTGTTGCAGAGTCTACCGTATTTTTCGGTCCCATACTCCAATTGGGATGTTTTAAGGTCTGTTCTATGGTTACATTTTTTAAATCATCTTCAGTCTTATCCCAAAAAGGACCTCCTGAGGCAGTTAAAATTAAATTCTTTATGGATTTTTTCTCTCGACACCCTTGCAAACACTGAAATATTGCGGAATGTTCACTGTCAACCGGTATGATTTTTACATTTTTATCCCTTGCATAATTCATTACGAGGTCTCCCCCGACAACCAATGTTTCCTTATTTGCGATTGCAACGTCAATTTTAGATTCAATTGCTTTTAAAGTCGGTTTAAGACCTATCATACCGGTCAATGCATTAAGGACTATATCGCAGTCTTCAATCGAAGAAATTTGGCATAATCCATCCATTCCACTAAGTATTTTTATCTGCATATCTTTTACATTATTTTTTAACCGTAAAGCTAAAATCTCATCAAAAACTACGGCATATTCAGGTTTATACTCTCTTATTTGTTCTTCTAATAATTTAATATTGCTTTTTGCACTAAGTGCTAAAACTTTAACCCCGAGTGCCTTTGCAACTTGGAGAGTCTGCCTGCCGATTGATCCTGTAGAACCGAGTATTGATAATTTTTTTCTCAAAAATACGCACTCCTTATTTTAACAAAATTTAAAATTAAAGATATTTAATTATACAACATTTACCTTAAAAACTAACTTTATTTTTTCTTTTTATTTTTATTTCTTTCTTTTTATTCCTTTCTTTTTCTGCTTTTCTTTTTTTATTTTTTTGTGGATAAAATGTCTAATCGGTATTTCCTAATTTAATCTCCGATTAGACATTTTTGTACAGTTATTTCCAAAATTTTAATTCTTGGAGGATTGGCAATCTAACCCAACTTTGATTTTGCAGAAAGTCTGGTGAAATATTGGTCTAATTTTTAAATTATTCGACTATAAACCTATACCACAAACGCATATGGTTTCGTAATAAAGCTTTAATTTCACATTTTTTAAAACCTTATAAAACAGGTAGTAATTTAAGAAACAGGTAAACATATGGGACGACAAAAATTACACTGTCAAATCTGTCTAAAACTCCGCCATGACCTGGAATAACATTCCCAAAGTCTTTTATATGGCACGACCTCTTTATAGCTGAAAAACATAAATCTCCCAAAGCAGAAATCAGCGAACCGGTAATTCCCATAAAAATCAGTAAAGCATAATTAATTTGATACTTATTGTGAAATTCTAAATTATTAAACATTACAGCAATTAAAATTAGAGATAATACGCAAACAAATATCCCACCGATAACACCTTCAATAGTTTTTTTAGGACTTATTTCGGGGCACAACTTCTTTTTACCAAGATATTTTCCGCAAAAATATGCACCTGTATCAGAAGTCCATGCAGTTGCCAAAGCAAGCAAAGCATAAAAACTACCTATTTTTTCATCCAAATTTCTCAGCTCAATAATTTTATTAAGTGATACGGTAACAAGCAGTGATAACATATAAACAAGGGCTATATTTTCAATTTTAAATTTCGAATTAAATACCATAATACCCAGCATCGCTATTGTGTAAAAATATAAACAGATTTGCCATACCATACAATAGCCCAGAATCGGAAGTATCATAACAAAAATTATGGTTGGAATTGTAATATAAGCGACTTTTGCAATTCCCATCGCATTAAATATCTCAACCATTGAAAGTGCCGCAATCAATGCCACTAAAAAATTTATCAGGAACAAAAATCCTTTATCGAGAAGAAGAACAGCAACAACAAAAATTGCTCCGCTGACTCCGGAAATTACTCTCGGTGACATTTTTATACACCTCCAAAACGCCTTTTTCGTTTTGCATAAATATGTAAAATATTATCAAAATCATCAATTTGGAAATCCGGCCACAAAGTATCTGTGAAAACATATTCAGCATATGCGGTCTGCCAAATCAAAAAATTAGAAGTTCGATATTCTCCCCCTGTGCGAATCACAAGGTCTACATCAGGTTGCTTTGAAGTATATAAATAATTTGAAAAAATTTTTTCTGTTATTTCCGATACTTGAATCTCATTTTTAAGGACTTTTTCAGATATCAGTCTTACAGCATTAACAATTTCTTCCTTCCCTCCGTAATTCATAGCTATATTCAATACCATACCACTGTGATTTTGAGATTTTTTTTCTACTTCTAAAATTAAATTTTTAATTTCTTCAGAGAATTTTTCTGTTTTACCTAAAAATTTAACTTTTATGTCTTCATCTTGAAAATCCGAAAGTGCTTCCTTTAAATACTGCTCAAATAACCTCATTAAAGCCCCGACTTCTTGATCTGGTCTGTTCCAATTTTCCGTCGAAAACGCATATACTGTCAGATACTTTATTCCCACATGGCTACAATGTTTTACAATCTTACGAAAATTTTTTGCACCTGCTTTATGTCCAAACTTACGAGGGAAACCTCTTTTTTTTGCCCAACGACCATTCCCGTCCATTATTATCCCTATATGAATAGGAATACAATCTTGAATTTCCGGCTCTTCTTTATTAAATAATATTCTCATTAAAAAAAATTAATTCCTCGATTCATACCTTACTACAAAATATCTTATTGTATCATTTATACTGTTCTAACCTCATTCGACTTATTTTCACAAAGACTGTCTATTTCTTTTATAAAATTGTCCGTAAGGCTTTGAATCTTTTTTTCTCCCGATTTTAAATCGTCTTCAGTTATTTCTCCATCTTTTTTCATCCCATTAATTTTATCCATTTGATTCCTTCTTATTGACCTTACAGCAACTTTTGAATCCTCTGCCATTTTTTTTACATCTTTTACTATTTCTTCTCTCTTTTCTTCAGTAAGTTGAGGAAAAACCAGTCTTACTACTTTACCATCATTTTGAGGATTTATACCTATATCCGATTTTTGAATAGCCCTCTCAATCTGTCCGAGCAAAGATATGTCCCAAGGTTGTATAGCAAGAACTCGAGCTTCGGGGGTCGATATTGAAGCAACCTGGTTTATTGGAGTAGAAACTCCGTAATAGTCAACACTGATTTTGTCAAGCACGGAAGGATTCGCTCTCCCCGCACGTATTTTCATATATTCATTTGCCAACACATCAACAGTCTTTCCCATGCGTTCTTCGGTATCAGAAAATACTCTTTTCATAAACATTTCTCCTATTTTTTATTTCATAATATAAAATTATATAAAATTTATTTTAATTAAATTCAAAATAATTTTCTTATTAATACATATTTATTAATTTTTATAAATTTTACGACTTTTTATAATGGACAAGCGTTTTTTTAGCACACTCTGAACTGTCTGTAATTTATACTTTGATTAGTCTTATTTTTTCTATTTTACTATCGTTCCTATATTTTCTCCACAAACAGTCTTGTAAATATTATCAGGCTCTTTTACACTAAAAACAATAACCGGAACATTGTTATCGCGGCACATAGAGGCTGCGGTACTATCCATGACTTTTAAATTTTTACTAAGCATTTCGTCAAAACTTAAAGAATCATATCTTTTAGCCAAAGGATTTGTCTTAGGGTCACTGTCATAAACTCCGTCTGTATTTGTCGCTTTTAATATGACTTCAGCCCCAATTTCCGCAGCTCTTAAAGAGGCTGCGGTATCCGTTGAAAAAAAAGGACTTCCGGTTCCACATCCAAATATTACTATCCGATTTTTTTCCAAATGTCTTACAGCTTTGCTCCTTATATATGGTTCCGCAATTTGCTGCATTGCAATTGCCGTCTGTACTCTTACATTCATTCCAAGTTTTTCAAGAGCGTCGGCGAGACCAAGAGAATTTATAACCGTTGCCATCATTCCCATATGGTCAGCTCGAGTTCTATCCATTTTTCCGCTGTCTCTTCCTCTCCAAAAATTTCCTCCTCCAACGACAATTCCGATTTGTGCTCCCTCTTTAACACACTTTTTTACTGAATTCCCTATTTTTAATACCGTGTCGAAATCTATTCCGTATTCTTTATTCCCAGATAATGATTCTCCACTTATTTTAAGCAATACCCTATTATATTTTAGTTCCAAAAAAGCACCTCCAAATTTTTTGCTTCCTTATTTTTTTACTTAAATTCCAAACTTACATCTTGCTCTATCATTTTAATTTACAAACATTTTACATTAATAAATTTTATATGTAAATACTTGAAATTTCTATAGAATTCCGTTTGAAAGGATATGCAAAAATTAAAACGACAAAACAATTTCTCTTAGGGCCTGTTCACACGAAAAGGAAAGTGGTATACTAAAGGCATGAAAATAGGAATAGAAAATTATAAAAAAATTTAACAGATGTTTCCAAAACAAAAAAGTAAGCCCAAAATAAGTAATTTGGATGTGCTTAA
>CAQJOC010000020.1 GCA_948815685.1 uncultured Eubacteriales bacterium
TTCTTAATTTTATTTTTTAAATTTTCTATTTATTTATAATATTTTTATATTTAAAAAGTATTTGACTGCTATTTCGTTTTATCTTAAAATATATAGAACTGATATTTTATACACTTTTACACTTTTTGAAAAAGACTTTTAAGTATATTTTGTAATATTAAAGTGTAAAAACTAGAAATTAAGAGCCGGAAAATAAAAAAGGAGTTTTTATTTTGAAAAGAGTTTTTCTTATAGTTTTGGACAGCTTTGGTATCGGAGAAATGCCGGATGCAGAAAATTACGGAGACAAAGGGAGCAATACATTTGCGGCGTGCTTGAAAAGTAAATACATTAATATCCCTAATATGAAAAATTTGGGTATTTTTAATATAGATGGTGTAAATTGGGAAGGAAAAGAGTTCAATCCCATGGGGAGCTTTGCAAGGATGGCAGAAGCCTCAAACGGAAAGGATACGACAACGGGACATTGGGAAATTGCGGGCATAATTTCAGAAAAACCTATGCCGGTTTTTCCTGAGGGGTTTCCCGAAAAAATTATAAATGAATTTCATAAACTAACAGGTAAGGAAATTTTATGTAATAAACCATATTCCGGAACAGAAGTTATAAAAGATTATGGTCGTGAAAGTGTAGAAAAAAATGGACTTATAGTATATACGTCAGCAGACAGTGTTTTCCAGATTGCTGCCCATGAGTCGGTTATCCCGAGAGATGAATTATATAGGTACTGTGAAATTGCAAGAGAAATTTTGACCGGAGATTTTGCAGTGGGTAGAGTAATAGCTAGACCCTTTGACGGAGAATATCCGAATTACAAAAGGACATCAGGTAGGCATGATTTTTCACTTGAACCTTCAAGTAAAACTATGCTTGACCTAATTTCAAAAAAAGGATTTGACGTAATTTCAATAGGTAAAATAAATGACATTTTTGCGGGAAAGGGGATAACCGAAAAAGTTTTTACAACCTGTAATGAAGATGGAATTAATAGGATTCTTGAATACCAAGATAAAGAATTTGAAGGTTTGTGTTTTGTGAATTTGGTTGATTTTGATATGCTTTATGGTCACAGAAATGATGTTGATGGTTATGCGAAAGCGTTAACTTATTTTGATAAATATTTGCCTGAAATAAAAAATAAAATGAAAGAAGAAGACATTATTATAATTACTGCCGACCATGGATGCGACCCTTCCACACCATCGACTGACCACTCAAGAGAGTACACTCCCATGCTTATATTTGGAAATAGTATAAAACACGGAATCAATCTTGGAACAAGAAATACATTTTCAGATATTTCAGCGACAATCCTTGAATATTTAGGTATAAAATCAAATGTGGAAAATATTATAAATGAAGGTACGGATGAAAAAACAGAAGGAAGAGAAAATAAGGAATTAAATAAAAATTTGAATGGAAAATCTTTTTTATCGGAGGTATCGGAAATAGCAAATGTATAGTTGTAAAGAAAAAATCAAAGGAAAAAATGAAGAAATATGTAGGGAAAAAGGGATGGAAAAAAGTTACGTTTTGCTATGGATGAAAAAAATAATTATTTGTACATTAAGCTTGGTTATGCTAGGCCTAGGAACCGTGATGGTTGTAAAAGCCACACTTGGGAATGACCCAATTTCCGTACTTTATGAGGGACTGGGAGTTTTTACAAAAATTGATATGGGAATAGCTGCGAATATTATAAATTGTATTTTGGCGGTTATTGTATTTTTTGTCGATAGGAAATATATACATATAGGGACACTTATATATGCGGTAGTTTTAGGGTCTTCCATAAGTTTTTGGCTAAGTATATTCAATAAATTTGCTATGCCGAACGGACTGCTCTGGCATGTGGGTTTAGCGGTATCGGGGTATGTTTTGGCATTTATTTCGGTAAGTGCTTATATAGCAATTAATATTGGAGTAGACCCTTGGACGGCAACTGCTTTAATAATAAGCAAAAGAGCAAAAAAGCCATTTGGTAAAATCAGGATATTTATAGATACATCAGCTTTGATAATAGGATATTTTTTAGGAGGTACAGTCGGAATAATGACGCTTGCTTCCGCATTAACCGGAGGACCTTGCATTCAAAAAATTTCAGAATTTCTTGACAAGTTATTTTCTAAAATGCTAAAATATAGCAGATAAAATTTTAAATAGTTTTAATGGAGGGTATTTATGTCTAATATACCGACCCCTCATATTTCAGCTAAATCGGAAGACATCGCCGAAACGGTTCTAATGCCGGGAGACCCGCTTAGAGCTAAATATATAGCAGAAAATTTTTTAGAAAATAGTGTTTGTTTTAATTCTGTAAGGAATATGCTTGGTTTTACGGGAACATATAAAGGAAAAAAGATTTCCGTAATGGGCGGAGGAATGGGAATACCGTCTATTGGTATTTATAGCTATGAGTTGTTCAATTTTTATAAAGTGGAAAAAATAATAAGAATAGGGACAGCAGGGGCTATTAGCAGTGCTGTTAACCTCAGAGATATTGTAATCGGAATGGGAGCGTGTACAAATTCAAATTATGCTTTGCAGTATGGTCTTTCGGGGATTTTTTCACCAATTGCGGATTATGACCTATTAAAAACCGCATGCGACAGTTCTTTAAAATTTGGCTTTAAATTTAAGGTTGGAAATGTTCTTTCGTCAGATAATTTTTATAGTGATGATAAAGATGCTTTATCTCGGTGGAATAAGATGGGAGTTCTTGCCGTGGAAATGGAAGCGGCCGGGTTATATATGAATGCGGCTCGGGCAGGTAAAAAGGCTTTGTGTATTCTTACGATTTCAGATTGTCCTTTGAGAGGGGAGTCGTTGTCTTCAGACGAACGACAAAATGGGTTTACCGATATGATGAAAATAGCGTTGGAAACAGCTTAATTTTTATATTAAGCTGTTTTTTGTTTATTTAGAATGAATGTTTGCACTTTTATGGAGGAAAATTATGAAAAAATACATATCGCTTCTATTGATTTTGTTTATCGTGCTGATTTTGTCAGGATGCTCCAAAAGTGACGAAGATGGAAATGAAAAAAAGTTTTCCACGGCAATGGTTACGGACACCGGAGGTGTTTACGACCAATCTTTTAATATGTCATCATGGCAGGGAATGCGTCGTTTTGCGGAAAAAACCGGAGCAAAGGTTAGCTATGTTGAATCCAGACAATCTTCTGATTATTCTATAAACATGGACAGGCTTGCTGACGAAGATATGGATTTGATATGGGCGATAGGGTTTTCGCTTGCGGATGTATTAAAAAGAGCTGCTGAAACGAATCCGGAACTCAATTATGCGATAATAGACTATTCATATGGAGATGAGACGCTTGAGAATGTAACAGGGGTTATGTTTCGTGCCGAGGAATCCGCATTTTTGGCAGGATATGTTGCAGGAAAAACTACAAAAACTTGCAAAGTAGGTTTTATCGGAGGAATTGCAAGTATTGTTGTGGATCAATTTGAATATGGGTTCCGTGCAGGTGTCGATTACGCCGCAAAGGAAAGAGGTGTGAATATAGAATTTGTTTCGCAATACGCGGAAAGTTTCAGCGATGCGGCTAAAGGTAAGGCTATCGCTTTAAAAATGTATTCACATGGGTGTGATATCGTGTTTCATGCTGCCGGAAGTGTAGGTGTGGGCTTAATAGAAGCAGCAAAAGAAACAAATAATTTCGCCATTGGTGTCGATATGGATCAGTCAAATTTAGCACCTAAAAACATACTGACTTCTGCCCTTAAAAATGCCGGACAGGCTGTTGAGTTAGTTTCGACTAAGCTTATGAATGGTGAAAAAATCGGCGGTAAAACGCTTTCTTTTGGGCTTAGTGAAGGGTGTGTCGGATTACCTGAATTTAATCCTAATATAGAGCCTAAAGTTTATATTTCCGCCATGAAAATAAAAGAAGAGATTTCGGCAGGGAATATTATGCCTCCGGCTAATGCGGATGAATATGCAACCTTTAAAGAGAAATATATAAATTAATTTTTATTAATCAGGGAAAAAGGAGAGTACAATGGTTGAAATAAGCAGTGAATATGCGGTACAAATGAGAGGAATAAATAAATCTTTCGGAACGGTCAATGTGCTTAAAAATATGGAGCTTGATGTAAAAAAGGGAAGTATTCATGCAATTTTAGGAGAAAACGGAGCAGGGAAAAGTACTCTTATGAATATTTTGTATGGTCTTTATCATGCAGACAGTGGAGAAATATATATTAATGGAGAGCAGAAATATATAAAAAATGCTGCTGCGGCGATAAATATGGGAATTGGCATGGTTCATCAGCATTTTATGCTTATAGATAAATTTACCGTTATGCAAAATATAGTTTTAGGGAAGGAGGCTACCGGGAGATTTGGCATATTAAAAACCAGAAAATCCAGAAAAAAAATTAAAGAACTTATTGAAAAATATAATTTAGATGTAAATCTCGATGCAAAAGTAAGGGATATATCTGTCGGAATGCAACAAAAAGTTGAGATACTAAAGGCTCTGTACAGAGGTGCACAACTTTTGATTTTGGATGAACCGACAGCGGTGCTGACACCTATGGAAGTCGATGAACTTATAAATATTATGGATAGCCTCGTAAAAGATGGCAAAGCGATTATCATTATAACTCATAAACTTAAGGAGATAAAAAAATCGGCAGATGAATGTACTGTAATAAGAAAAGGAAAATTTATAGATCGTGTTAAAGTATCTGATGAGACAACACGAAGTTTAGCCCAAAAAATGGTGGGAAGAGAAGTTAGACTAACGGTTGAGAAATCTCCACCTAAAATTGGAGAAAAAATATTTGAAATAGATGATATACATGTTAGATGTAGCCGAGGGATAGAAACAGTAAAAGGTCTTTCATTATCTGTGAGGAGAGGAGAGATAGTCGGTCTTGCAGGGATTGAGGGAAATGGACAAAAAGAGCTTATTGAAGCCTTAATATCCGTAAGAAATGTAGAATCCGGAACTATAAAACTTGATGGTGTGGAAATTCAAAACACTTCTCCGGCTAACGTTTTGAAACACGGAGTCTCTGTGATACACGCAGACAGACATAAATATGGAATAATTTTAGATTTTACCGTTGCTGAAAATGCTATACTTGAGAGGTACAGATATAAGCCTTACAGCGAAAGAGGAATGTTAAACGACAAAACAAGGGATAAATTTACCGAAAAATTAATAGAAGAATATGATATCAGACCTAAAAATTGCGAAAATTTACTTATAAGAAGTCTATCAGGAGGAAATCAGCAAAAACTTGTCATAGGAAGAGAAATATCCAACGAGCCTAATCTTTTGATTGCAGTTCAGCCGACAAGAGGACTTGACGTTGGTGCGATAGAATATGTACACAAAACACTTATTGATTTAAGGAACAGAAATAAAGCGATTTTGCTTATTTCGCTGGAACTTGATGAGATTATGGATTTATCCGATACAGTAGCTGTAATGTATGACGGAGCAGTAAACGGAGTTTTTAAGAGAGAAGACGTGGACGAAAATATCATAGGCTTATTAATGGCAGGAGGACAAGAAAATGAAAAATGTTGCTAATATTTTTGAAAAGCCTGTTGTTTCGACAATGATATCTATATTTTTAGGATTTTTAGTTGCGTTTTTTATTCTTTTTGTTACAGGGTATAATCCTTATGAAGCTATCGTGACATTTTTCAATGCAATTTTTTCCAAACCAAAATTCATAACAAACGTGATAATAAAAAGCTCACCATTAATACTGACAGCTTTAAGTGCTGCCTTTGCATTTAAAACAGGTCTTTTTAATATAGGTGCAGAGGGACAATACATAATGGCAACAATTGCCTCGACTGTTGTCGGACTTGTATTTAATTTTAATCCGATAATTCAAATTCCGCTTGTGATACTATCCGGGGTACTGGCAGGTGCTGTTTTAGGTGGAATAGTTGGATTTCTTAAGGCAAAGTTCGGGATACATGAAGTAATAACCAGCATAATGTTTAATTGGGTATCTCTTTATCTTTGCAATTATGTCGCAAATTCCGCAGTTTTTCATAAACCGGAAAGCAATGGGACTTATCCTATAAATAAATCGGGAATAAGTATGCTGTTTTATGAATGGAAATTTTCGGAACAGGGAAGGAAGTTTTTAAAAAATAATCAATTCCTTAATGAAGTTCTTTTGAAAACAGATTTAAGCCTAAATTTTTTGATTGCTTCCGCAGTAGCTGTTATAACTTGGATAATTATATACAAAACCACGATTGGATTCGAGCTAAGAGCTGTTGGTTTAAACCATTACGCAGCGATGAATGCCGGAATAAGAGTACGAAGAAATATAGTTTTTTCAATGTTGGTTGCGGGTGCATTGTCAGGGCTTGCAGGAGCACTTACGATAAGTGGAACTTCAAACAACAGTGTACAGGTGCTTTCGGTCTTTGAAAATAATGGATTTAATGGTTTGGCTGTTGCACTTATTGCACAAAGTTCTCCTATCGGTTGTATTTTTGCAGGACTTATTTTCAGTTCGCTGATATATGCAGGACAGGCGATGCAGTTTAAAATAGGGATACCATCGGAAATAATCAATATAGTGATAGGGGTAATCGTATTTTTTATAGCCATAACAAGAATATTCCCAATTATCGTGGAAAAACTTTGCAGAAGGGAGTCTCGAAATGCTCAATAATTTGCTGTTTATCATCACAATAACTCTTATGAATTCCGTACCATTAGCTTTTGCAGCTTTAGGAGGAGTAATTTGTGAAAAATCGGGAGTTGTGAATATTGGAATTGAGGGAATGATGAGTATAGGGGCCTTTACGGGGGCGGCTGTCGGATACTATACGGGAAGTGCGTGGTTGGGTCTGATTTGTGCCGGACTTGCGGGAGGGTTGTTGGCACTTTTTCATGCGGTAGCTTCCGTAACTTTCCAGGCAGACCAGACTGTTTCAGGGATAGCAATAAATTTAATAGGTCCGGGAATAGCAATGTTTTTATCGAGAATTTTTTTTGCGGGAGCGACTACTACGATTCCCATATCTCATAAATTTCCCAAAATATTTGATTTTTTAGGAAATAAGTTAGAAAATAAATATTCATTTTTTAATAGCATTAATTTAGATGTAACGGTTCCACTTTCTTTTTTAGCTGTCCTTTTGACTTGGTTCGTTATGTATAAAACAAAGTGGGGACTTAGAATACGTGCTCTCGGTGAACACCCTGCAGCTGTAGATTCTGTTGGAGTATCTGTTTACAGAACAAGGTATATTTGTGTTGTATTATCCGGAATTTTAGCAGGGATAGGTGGGGCTTCGGTAACGATAGCCATAGTTTCTCAATTTACTCCGACGGCTATAAGCGGACAAGGCTTTATAGCATTGGCTGCAGTGATTTTCGGTAAATGGAAACCATTTGGGGCATATTTTGCGTGCTTGTTTTTTGGTTTTGCACAAGCTCTTGTTGTTTTACTCGGAGGAGAGGGAAAATTTATTTCATCAGATATCTTAATGATGCTCCCTTATCTACTGACTATATTGGTTCTTGTTTTGTTTGTCGGAAAATCTTCAGCACCGAAAGCTTCCGGAAAACCATATCAAAGAGGTTCAAGATAATAATTTTTTAGGAGAGATTTTTTTTGGAGGATTCTTTACAAATTGATTCAAGTACTGAATCAGAAAGCAAATCAAAAAGTGAGTCAAAAGAAGAATTAAAAAAAGAATTAAAAGGAGAAGTAAAAAGGGAATTAAATGGAAAATTAGATAAAGAACTAAGTACGAAGCTAAAAGATGAATTAGGAATCGATTCTAAAATTAAAAAAATTCTTAGTACAGTTGACCATACTCTTCTTTCTCAAACCGCAACATTTGATGAAATCAAAATACTTTGTGATGAAGCAATAAAATATGAAACAGCGTCTGTTTGTATTCCTCCATCGTATGTGAAACAGGCAAGAGGGTATGCGAAAAATAAGTTAAAAATTTGTACTGTGGTTGGTTTTCCAAATGGATATAATACAACGAACACAAAAATGTTTGAAACAAATGATGCTATTGAAAATGGTTCCGATGAGATTGATATGGTAATAAATATTGGATGGCTTAAGGAAAAGAAATTTTCTGAATTAGAGGAAGAAATTAAAAAAATTAAACTGTTGTGTAAAGACAAAATTTTAAAAGTAATTGTGGAAACGTGTTTGCTTAATTTAGAAGAAAAAATCGTTATGTGTAAAATTATATCTCAAAGTGGAGCAGATTATATAAAAACTTCCACAGGTTTTTCGAAATCTGGAGCAAATTTAGAAGATATAAAACTTTTCTCGAAAAATATAATGAATAAGGTAAAAATAAAAGCTGCAGGTGGCATCGGTTCATTGGATACTGCAGAAGAATTTATAAATGCAGGTGCAAGACGTTTAGGTTCTAGCAAAATTATCGGATTGGTAAAAAGGAAATATGGTTTGACATAGCTATTCCGGTCTAAAATAATCTTATATTGGTTTTATAAATATAGTGGTGTCCGGCTTACCTCTTATTCTTTCTCTAAAAATAGAAATTAAAATTAAAATATATGAAATTGGTTACGCATCGAATTTAAAAATTTTCTTAACTGTTCAAAGTCGTTAATTTGGATTATTTTAGACCGAAATAGCTATATAAGGCACAAGGAGAAAAGGTTTATGAGAATGTATGATATAATAGAAAAGAAAAAGAACGGAAAAGAGCTTAGCAAAGATGAAATAAAATTTTTTATTGATGGATTTGTAAAAGGAAATATTGCGGATTATCAGATGTCAGCTTTGCTTATGGCGATTTGTATAAATGGAATGACGAGTGAGGAAACGTCAGAACTTACGAAAGCTATGCTAGAATCAGGAGAAAAAATAGATTTATCCATAGTTCCGGGAATAAAGGTTGATAAGCATAGTACCGGAGGAGTGGGGGATAAAACTACATTGATAGTTTTACCGATAGTCGCAGTATGTGGAATTTATGCACCTAAAATGTCAGGAAAAGGTTTGGGATATACCGGAGGTACGATAGACAAACTGGAATCTATTCCCGGATTTAAAGCATCTATTGATAAAGAGAAATTTTTTAGGCTTGTAAAACAAATTGGGCTTAGCATAACAAACCAGTCAGGAAGCCTTGTTCCTGCGGATAAAAAGATTTATGCTTTAAGAGACGTAACAGCCACTGTCGAAAGTATTCCACTTATAGCATCGAGTATTATGAGTAAAAAATTGGCTTTGGGTGCAGACTGTATTTTACTGGATGTTAAAAGTGGAAGCGGAGCTTTTATGAAAGATTTTGATTCCTCTTTAAAACTTGCAGAGACGATGGTGAAACTTGGAGAATTATCAGGAAAAGAGACTGTCGCAGTGATTACAAATATGAATTCACCACTGGGAAGTGCCGTCGGCAACTCACTTGAAGTTATAGAAGCAAGTGAGACTTTAAAAGGAAAAGGCCCCGAAGATTTAAAAAAGTTATCCGTTTATCTTGCTGCAAATATGCTGTATCTTGCAGGTAAAGGGAGCATAAGCAGATGTAAGGCAATGGCAAGCGACGCAATAGAAAGTGGGAAAGCATTTTTAAAATTCAAACAAATGGTATCCGAACAGGGCGGAAATACTGAAGTTTTAGATGATTATGATAAATTTGCTCAGGCTAAATTCTGTAAAGAGATAGTTTCCACAAATGAGGGCTATATAAATTGTTTAGACGCAGAAAAATGTGGAATGGCTTCTGTTATTTTAGGTGCCGGGAGAGAAAAAAAGGATGCACAAATAGATTCTTCTGCCGGAATAGTATTTAATAAAAAAATAGGAGATTATGTGCATAAAGGGGACATAATCGCAAAAATTTATTCTTCTGACTCAGAAAAATTATACGTTGGGGAAGATGTGTTAAGAAAAGCAATAAAAATAACACAATCGGAAGTACCGACGTTACCTTTAATTCAAGCAAGAGTCACAAAAGAGGGAACGGAAAGATTTATTTAATCAAGTCTATATAATAATTTTAATTTTGTAAATTAAGAAATTTAGATGGTGGTTAATTCAAATTGCAAAAAAGTTTAATTTTTTTTGCAGTTTATCTCTGATTATTTTAATTAATACGTCTTAATTTTTATTGACATTTATAAGAATCAGATATAAAATTTAAATTTGGATTGATTTAAATGAAGTTTGATTTATTTGCAGGGAGAGTGCTTTTTTTGATTAATGGAGCTTGCCTTAAAAATGCAATAATTTCTGGAGCTAATAATATAGCAAAAAATAAGGCTCATATTGATGAACTTAATATATTTCCCGTACCGGATGGGGATACAGGCACAAATATGTCAATGACAATTTTGTCTGCAGCAGATACACTGAAAAAATCAGAAAATTTTAAAATTTGTGAAGTTGCTAAAATTGCAGCTTCTGCTCTTTTAAGAGGGGCACGTGGTAATTCCGGTGTAATATTATCAATTTTATTCAAAGGAATTTCAAAAGGCCTTGAAAATTTCAGCGAAGTAAGTGGTTCAGAGCTAATTTCGGCGTTAGGGTTGGGCGTTGATGCAGCTTACAAATCTGTGATGAAACCTACCGAAGGTACAATGCTTACAGTTGCGAGAGTTGCTTATGAAAGGGGTAAAGTTGCCGCACATTTTAACAGTTCTGTTACATATGTTTGGACAGAGGTTTGTCAAGGAGCAAGAGAGGCGCTTAAAACTACTCCCGAACTTTTGCCGGTACTTAAAAAAGCCGGAGTTGTCGATGCTGGAGGAAAGGGACTTTGCCTTGTTTTTGAGGGGATGCTTTCAGTGTTTAAAGACGGAATAATGGTAGAAAAAGAGGATCTTCCCTTGAATATGGAAAAAGACGATACTTTTAAAAATGCAGCTGCTATGTTTGACGATGATATAAGATTTACTTATTGTACAGAATTTATTGTTGGGAAAAAAATTAATTTAAATTTGGACATTCAAAAATTAAGAAAAGCTTTAGAAAATATTGGAGATTGCGTTGTCGTCGTGGATGATGAAGATATTATAAAAGTACACGTCCATACGGAAAACCCCGGAACAGTTCTTCAAGAAGGAATAAAATTTGGAGAACTTTTAACAGTAAAAGTGGAAAATATGAAAGAACAGCACAGAAGGGCTGCGGAAGCTGAAAAAGAAAAGGCTTTAAAGGTAAAACAAGTATTAACCGAGGTTGAGCCTGAATGTGAAGTCGGATTCGTAGCAATTGCATCCGGAAGCGGAATACATAGTCTGTTTAAAGATTTAGGTTGTAACCACGTAATAAGTGGTGGACAGACAATGAATCCAAGTACCGATGAAATTCTCGAGGCGATTTTAGCAACGCCGGCAAAGACAGTTTTCGTTTTACCTAATAATAAAAATATAATTATGGCAGCTAATCAAACAGTTAATCTTGTTAAAGACAGAGAAGTGGTTGTTGTTCAGAGTAAGACTATTCCTCAAGGAATTTCCGCCATGCTTTCTTATGATTCCGAAAAAACGATTCGGGAAAATTCGGAAATTATGGATAATGCTATGCAAAAAGTTCGTACAGGTCAAGTCACTTTTGCTTCAAGAAATTCGGAATTTGGCGGAATTAAAATAAAAGAAGGAGATATTTTGGCTCTTGATAATGGTAAATTGCTTTTTACTGACAACGAGCCTGTTAATGCGTGCAAAAGACTTATTGAAAGTATTATTTCGGATAAGACTGAGTTCATTACAATAATTTATGGCGAAAAAATAGGCGAATTGGAGGCAAATGCTCTTCTTACGGAGATTAAGAATATAATAAAACCTGAAATTGAGATAGACCTTATTAATGGCGGACAGTCTATTTATTATTTTACAGTTTCGGTGGAATAAGTTTTAGTCCTAAAAATAAGTTTATATAAATTAAATTGTTAAAGTGCGAAAAACATTAGATTATTAAAATCCGTGAGAAAAGCTTGTGAACTAAAATCATGTTTTACCGATGAGCAGACTAAATTATATTTAAATTTGTACTGCTGAATAAATTTATCGGAGTGATTTTTTTGGATTCGGTTATGCAGCAGGATATAAAAACATTAAAGGGTGTAGGCGATAAGACAGCACAAGAATTGAACAAGCTTGGGATATTCACGATAAATGATATTATTCACTTTTATCCGAGAGACTATGAAGACTGGACAAATGTACAGAGCATAGAAGAAGTATATAAAAGCGGAAAACGTGGTTGTATTAGGGTAAAAATAGATTCTGAAGTTAAGCGTATTTTTTTATCTAAAGGAAAAACAATTTTTAAAGTTCGAGGTTCAGACGGACAAAATAATATAAGCATAATTTTTTTTAATACTGTATATATGGCGATTAGTTTGACGAGGATTAAAAATTTATTGCTGTTTGGCACTGTGTCGAAAAATAATTTTAATGAGTATCAGATATATTCGCCTAAAATATCTCAAAATATGGGAATTTTTCCAATCTATTCACAGACTAAAAATATAACTTCATTGAAAATAAAAAATTCAGTAAAAACCGCATTGGAAAAAGTTCAAAATTCTATAGAAGAAACCTTACCCAGTGATATTTTAGAAAAATACAATTTGTGTTCTTTAAATTTTGCCATAAAAAATATTCATTTCCCAGAGAATAAGGACAAAATCGAAAAGGCCAAAAGACGATTGATTTTCGAAGAAATTTTGATTTGGCAAATAGGAATGTCTAAAATAAAAAATTACGTAAAGCAAAAAACAAATATTAAAATTAAGAAGGATTTTTCCGATGAATTTTTATTTTTATTACCATTTGTTCTGACAAAAGCACAGCTTAGAGTTATAAATGAATGTACCGAAGATATGCTGAATACTGATGGCTTAGCCATGAGCAGACTTATTCAAGGAGATGTGGGTTCAGGTAAGACGGTTGTGGCTGCGGCAGTCGCATACAATGCCATAAAAAACGGATATCAGACTGCGGTTATGGCTCCGACTGAGATTTTATCGAATCAGCATTACAATACCTTTAATAAAATTTTTCAAGGAATGAATATAAATATAGGACTTTTATCCGGGAAATTAAAAGGTAAAAAACGAAAAAACTTAGAAGACAAGATAAAAAATAAAGAAATTGATATTGTAATAGGTACTCATGCGCTAATTTCGGAAAATTTAAAATTTGCCAATTTGGGGCTTGTTATTACGGATGAACAACATCGGTTCGGTGTCAGACAAAGAATGAAACTTGCTGAAAAAGGGAAAAATCCTCATGTTTTAATTATGTCAGCGACTCCAATTCCGAGGACGCTTTCTATGATGATTTACGGTGATTTGGATATTTCTATTTTAGATGAACTGCCTCCAGGCAGAAAAGAGGTCAAAACTTTTTGCATTTCTCCACAAAAGAAAGAGAGAGCTTTTAAATTTTTTAAAGAAATTATAAAAAATGGAGGACAAGGCTATATAGTATGTCCTTTAATAGAGAATTCCGAAAATGAAATGTTTTCAACAGATGATTATAAAAACACAATTCTTAATGAGACATTTGGCGGATATACGTCCGAAATTTTACATGGGAGACTAAGTGCAAACGAAAAAGAAGCGATTATGAAAAGATTTAGTTGTGGAGAGATTCAAATTTTAGTTGCAACTACGGTAATAGAAGTCGGAGTGGATGTTCCAAATGCCTCGATAATTATAATAGAAAACGCAGAAAGATTCGGACTTTCTCAACTTCATCAGCTGAGAGGGAGGGTAGGACGTGGCGAAAAAGAATCGTATTGTGTTTTGATTTCGTATTCAGGAACAAAAGATACCAAAAGACGCATGCAAGCCATGTGCAGTACAAATGATGGTTTTTTTTTGGCAGAAGAAGATTTAAAAATACGAGGTCCGGGAGAAATATTTGGAAACAAACAGCATGGTATTGTAGGAATAAAACTGGCAAAAGCTTTGAAAGATATAAAAGTTATAGAAGATTCAAAAAAAGCAGTTAGGGAAATTCTTTCAGGAAACTATCTTAACCAAAAGAGTTATCAACCCATAAAAGAGAAAATTTTCAGCTTAATTAATTATGCTGAAAATCACATTACTATATAATCTTTATGCAATTTATATTATAATATTTTATATAAAAAATAAATTTTAAAATATTAGGCTTCATGCGAAATCAATTTAGTTTAACAGTTTACATATTTTAGAAACTCCATTTTTGAGGCTAAAAGCCGGCAATTTTTTTTCCAAATTATGCTTATTTATGATTTTATATCCAGTTTTTTTGAGATAATGCACCTT
>CAQJOC010000021.1 GCA_948815685.1 uncultured Eubacteriales bacterium
AAAGAAGTTGTCACACGGGGAGCGAGGCGTAGCAAGAAAGCTAAGACATCGTGGAAAGACTCGTCACAAAAAGGGAGAAGAGGATCGCAGAGGCAAAATTAGAATAAGTCATCCGATCGAAGAGCGTCCCAAGGAAGCCTTAGATCGCTCTGAAATCGGTCACTGGGAGGCTGATACTGTATTAGGAAAAACGAGTTCTTCATGCATGATTACGCTAACTGATCGCAAATCTCGTTTCCTGCTTGGCAAAAAGATCTCACGTAAAGCTGCTGCTGAAGTCAAGGAAGGCATGATTGCAATGCTCATAACACTTCCGGCGAAAAAGCGTCTTTCAATTACCCCGGATCGTGGTAAGGAGTTTTCAAACCATGAACATATAACCGCTGCACTGGATGGTCTTCCTTTTTACTTCCCAAACCCTCATGCTCCTTGAGAAAGAGGTACTAACGAAAATACGAATGGTCTTATACGCGAATATTGTCCAAAATCTGTTGATATGAATGTTTTTCCTAATCACTATTTCGGGGAGTTCATTGATAAACTTAATCATCGTCCCCGTAAGTGCCTTGGCTGGAAATCTCCCTTTGAGGTGTTTTTTGATACTGCGTTGCACTTGACTTGAAAATTCAAGATAGAAAATGTCACGTTCAATCAAATTTTATTTCTTTCACATCATCTTTAATCTTATAATCCGGTAACTTTTCTGCTGCTTCATTAATCCATCTGTATAATAGCGATTGGCATATACCAAATATTTTTGCTATTTTATTTATTGATATTTTTCCTGTCGCGCATAGCATTATACACATCGCTTTTCTTACTTTTATTTTTTCATTTGTCTTTCTGTCCCCTCTATATAATTACATCAGCATTCCTTGCATAAATATTTTTGGTGTCCTTTTGCTTTCCCATTTTTTACATATTTCTCACTTCCGCATTTTTTGTATTTTATCATTCTAATCACTCTTTTGTGATTAGTTTTTCCTACATTTTCCATTTTTTATTTGTTATTTTATGAGAACTCTATATTTGTGAAATTTTTTAATCTGAGGCTGTTATTGAGTCAACATTAAATTATTATAAGTCGAAACAGCCATATCGATTTATAAGTTAACCGTCCTAACAAAAACTTTTTCTTGTTAGAAAATCAAAAAATATATAAACTTTATTAAAATTATATCAGATATTTTTAATAGCATCTATCAATCTTCCCAAAATGCTCATGGTATATGAACTATCAGAGCATTTAAGTAAAAGTAGCAAAATTGCGCGAATTCCGAAGCTCCTTTGAAGGCGTCTTCAGGACAACTCATTGCACGCCCACAAATAAAAACATTTTTTAGATTACTGCAATTGTTAAAACAATTATTTCCTATTATTATACAATTAGGGATATAAACTTCCTTAAGATTCTCACATCCATTAAAAGCCCCATTAGAAATTTTTTTTATCCCTTGACCAATAATTTGAGAAAATCCAGAACCCTTAAAAGCCCCTTCGCCTATCAATATATATTTATTAGGAATTATAAATACACCAAAAGGTCCATTAGGTGCACAACCTTCATCTACAGACAGTCTTTGAACATCCGATGCTGTTAATTCATCATGCCCCCCCGCTCTTACTATGTTTATTTTCGAATTAAATACAAAGAAATTTCCTGTTATACATAAAGCTAACACACCTATAGACCTAACAGAAGAACGAGCTATATCTTTAATATTTTTTAAATCCATCAACAATTCCCCTTTATAATTACTTTCATCAGAAATTAATTGTAAAGTTTAACCATTTTTTAGTCAATACCGAGTTTTCAAGGGCCAAATTTAAATTTTTCTTATGAAACAATTTCACACAAAATAATTTTAATTATATCGAAAAATTACTATTGGATATACTAAAATAAAAATTTTTTTAGTTGTTTCATTATAAAATTTTAATTTTTATTTTTGATATTTTTTCTGTCTTGGTACATCTACTTGCAGCCTATGCTATCTACTATCTTTTTCAGACTTTTTTGGTCTGTCGAGCTTAATGAAACATAATCACCATCAGCAACAATAATATGGTCAAGAAATTTTATTCCCATATTTTTGAAAATCAATTTTATTTTTTCAGTAGATATTATGTCGTCTTTTGAGGGAAAAGCCAAACCACTTGGGTGATTATGTCCAATTATTCCAGCACTTGCATTATACATTACTATTAGTTCAACTACTTTTCTGGAATATAGGTCCACTGAATTCACAGTCCCTTTATTTATCACACCACAGTAAAGAAGTTTGTACTTAGCGTCAAGCAACATAAGTGCAACAACTTCTTCACTTCTCCCCAAAAACTGTAAAGCAAGCTTATCACAGGCATCCTTAATAGACAGCATACGCACAGACTCTGAAGCTTTGCTGTCCATATATACTCTGGTCAAATCAGGAATAAGTTTGATAAATATTGCTGCCGATTCTCCCACACCATCAACTTCTTTGAGAAGATTTATTGGAGCATCAAAAACTGCAGAAAGACTGCCAAATTTATTTAACAAAAAGTGAGCAATATCATTTGTGTTTTTTCTTGGAATAGCGTAATATAAAACTAGTTCTAAAATTTCATGAATGTTAAATTTATCTATTCCATCCAAAAGGTATTTCTTTTTTATCCTTTCTCTATGTCCTTCGTGCAATTTTATCCTCCTCATTAATTCAAATAATTAATATTAATTTCCATTAATTATAACAAATTATTTTTAAATAATCAATAAAAATAAAAAAATCTAAAATAAACTAAATTTAATAGGGGAATAAAGTGAAAACAATTGTAATAAATAAAAATTAAAAATGATGCAAACCAAAGAATTGATAAATTTTTAATAAAGTATTTAAAACAAATGCCTAAATCTTTAATTTATAAATGTATAAGAAAAAAAAGAATAAAAGTAAATAATAGAAAGTGTGAAATTTCTTATATTCTGTCCGAAGGCGATATATTAAATTTATATATAAATGATGAATTTTTTTTAAATAGCTCACATAATTTAGAATTTTTACAAGCTTCAATAAATTTAAATATTTTGTACGAAGACAAAAACATATTAATTATTGATAAACCTCCTGAATTGGTTGCACATCCCGATGAAAATTATAAAATTGATTGTTTAATAAACAGAATAAAAAAATATCTATATATAAAAAACGAATATGATATTAATAATAATTTAACTTTTTCTCCTGCTCTTGTAAATAGAATAGACAAAAATACCGGAGGCATAGTTATAGCAGCCAAAAATTCCGAAACTTTAAAAATATTAAATAATAAAATAAAAAATCATCAAATAAAAAAATGTTATTTATGCAAAGTACATGGCATTATGAGTAAAAAATCGGATACATTAACAGCATATATAATTAAAAATGATAAATTAAATATTTCGCAGATATCATTCACTGAAAAAGTTGGATATAAAAAAATAATAACAAAATATACAGTACTTAATGAAAAATATAACGAAAGTTTATTAAAAATAGAACTAATCACAGGGCGAAAACACCAAATTCGTGCACATTTATCAGCTTTAGGTCATCCAATAGTGGGCGATAAAAAATATAAATTAAATTTATATAATAATCCTAAAAAATACAATTATCAGGCTCTTTATTCATATAAAATTGAGTTTGATTGCTTTGATAAATCCGAGTTCCTTAATTATCTCAATAATAAAATTTTTTATGTTAATAAAATATGGTTTTTAGAGGATGCAAATTATGCAAAATTTCTAAAAGAGGATTTAAAATTTTTTTAATTAAATGGTTTGATTATTTGTGAATAATATAAAGTTAAAATATAAACAAATTAGAAAACAATTGCATAAACACCATGTCTATAAGCGACGAAATAGATAAAACAAATAAAATAATTCCAGATTTTTTTATATATACAACCATATCTTCCCATAACGACTCTTGATTTGAATGAGGAAGAAATTTTTTTGCAACTTTTAGAGAAAATTTTTCAGAATTTATCAGCATAAATATAAAACATGCCGAAGATATAAAAATTCCCGGCAACAAAACTAAAATATAAAATGCAACACCTTTGAAACTATAAATTAAGTAAAGATATCCAGCCGTTAAGCCTAAACCAACACCTCTAAAAATTAAAATCAGAGGAACCATAATTGTACCTAAAAATGATGTAGATAAAAATATCATAGCAATCCAAAACAAAAAATGTGACGAAAATGATGAAACAAATGTATAAATTATGTTTTGAGTATTTCTATTGTCAAAGTCACTTAAAAACAGCACATCTAATCTTTTTATGATGTTTAAATTTATATAATTTGCATATATTGAACCTAATACCATGCTTAAAATCATAACTATTGCAAATAATATAAATAATCTACCACTTACATTGTCTATTAATTTTTTTTCTTTAAAAGATTTTTGGATGTTTTTTATAATACTTTTTATATTTTTTCACTCCCGCATTTTTATACATCTTGTTATAAATATGTGTTAAAATGAAAAAATATGAATTTTTTTTGGCATTTTTATAATTAGATATTTAGGCGTGCAAGCGTTATGATGGTATTTTTAATAAATTTATTAAAAAATAATTATCAATTCAAAATAAATATATGTAATTAGACCAGTTTTAAAAATATAAAAATTTTTATTTTACAAAATATTGTTAAATTTCCAAGTTTACCCACTATATTAGAATTTTTTTGAAGATTATGCTCTAGACGCAATGTTTAGCATCAAGGCACATTCTATTCTCTTTTTTTCGATTTCGCAAGAAAAATCATGTGTATTTTCTATTGTTCCCATAAAGTGAAGATTGTTAGCATTGCATCCGCCACCACAATAGAGTTTAGCCCAGCAAGTTTTGCATTTCTCTTTTTTATATATATTAGTCTGTGAAAATAATTTTTTTATGTCATAATCAAACGAATTTTTATTTAAATTACCCATTAAAAATTTACGCTCTCCTACAAATTGATGACAGGGAAAGATATCTCCATTTGGAGTAACTGCGACAAATTCATTGCCACAACTACATCCCTTTAGCCTTTTTATTGCACAGGGCGCCTTGTCTAAATCTATTATAAATCTGTAAAAATTTATATTTAATTTATTTTTTTTCATTTTACATATATTTTTAGCAAGTAACTCATATTCATTAAGAATTTTTGTTAAATTACTTTTATCAATATTGTACGATTCTTCACTACAACTCATCACAGGCTCTATTGAAATTTCACTAAATCCTAAATTATATATATGCATAACATCTTCAGAGAAATTTAAGTTATTTCTAGTAAAAGTCCCACGTATATAATAATTTTTGTGTCCTCTTAATTCAATAAGTTTCTTAAATTTAGGAATTATTATATCATACGTACCTTGACCATTACGAGTTTTTCTCATGGAATCATTAATTTTTTTCCTGCCGTCAAGTGAAAGAACTACTGTAGAAATTTCTTTATTTATAAAATTAATTTTCTCATCATCTAGCAATAAACCATTAGTCGTAAGAGTAAATCTAAAATTCTTATTATGTTTTTTTTCTAAATCTCGTGCATAACTAACACTTTTTTCAATTGTCTCAAAAGCCATAAGAGGCTCTCCACCGAAAAATTCTACTTCTAAATTTTTTCGATTTTTTGATTTTTCTACTAAAAAATCTATGGCTTTTTTTGCTGTGGAGAAACTCATTAATTCTCTTTTACATCCAAAATCTCCTTTAGAAGCGAAGCAATAATCACAAATCATATTGCAATCATGCGCAATATTTATACACATTGCTTTAATAGGCGAGTCTAATAAATCATTGTTTATCAAATTTTTATATTTATCTTCTGAAAAAATAAGCCCTAATTTAAAAGCCTCATAGATTTCATTGTACGCATCAATTATTTCACTGACCGCATATTTTTTTCTTAAATTTTCAATTATAAATTTATTAATTTTTTTAGGAACCGAATGTTTTAAATAATCTAAAATGTCGTATGTTACGTCATCCACGGAATATACCGCACCGCTAGAGACATCTAAAACTATTTTATATCCATTTAACTCAAATTTATGTACCATATGTCCCTCCATTCGCGGTAAAACCCAAGAACAGCATACATACACTGTCCCAACCTGTCTTTATTTAATTTTCAACATCAACTTTCTCATTTTCACATTTTTGGTTTGAAACGGCACTGGAAGTCTTAACCGCCGACTGGCATGATACCTGACATTCTCCACATCCGCTTTTAAAATTACATTTAATTAAATTTTTCTCGTTAATAATATTTAAATGTTTCACAAAAATCCTCCTAAATTAAATTTTAATTTTTGATACTGTTCACATAAATTTTTTCTACCAAAATTCTGTTCTTTTTCAAAAAATTATAATATAAATATGAAATTAACTTTAATATAAAGCTCTTCATGTGAACACAATTCAGTTTATCATATTAAACTTTTAAAATCAACTTATAAATTTATAAAGCAGCAAATAAAAATCATAATTTCTGCAAAATTAACTTGTATCGGTAACAATTTTTCTAGGTCTTGTCTTAAAAATAAAAAATAGCTAAAGTGGACAAATTGGTAGATACGAAAAAATTTGCTTATGTTTTAAATCTGTTATAAAAATTTTAGCAATTCAATATATTTTGATGAATTTAAAAATTCCACTCGTATGTCTCTCCATTCATTTTCTTCGATTTATTTATGAATTAGCTAAAATATATAGTTTATTTTATTTTTCAGACAAGGCCTAGTCAACGTAGTTGAAAAAGTATAAATAGCCCCTGACCCAAAGGACGAATCCCATCATTAAATACAAAATGATTTTAACCTTTTTGACTTTGGATATTATAGCTGCAAAATAGAATATTTTATGATTAAAATTTTTTATTATATAAAAAATATGTAATTTTATATTGACATAAATATAATTTTATAATAATATTGATTTGCACAAGTTTAATATTTATAATATACGGAGGTAATAAAAATGAATAGTAAATTTCGAAAAATTTGCAGTGTTGTGCTAGTGGGCGTGGGAATGATTTTGAGTGAAAAACTTTATTTAAGTGAAGCAAATGCGGGGAAATGGAAATTACAAGGAGGACAACCACCCGTCAGTACGCAAAATCTTTTAGATGAATCGGATAATAATGATGGGCTAAACTTAGATCCTTTAAACTCTATGGCAGGTAGATTTGAGCGTTTATCTTATAATTCAGGATGCTGCTGTGAGAGTGAAAAAAATTATTATTATGAAAGACTTATTGCTATTTTAAATACAGGGTTACCAAACTCTATTCGGGACTTTATTAATAACCCTAATTTAAGAAATAATTTTCTTAGAAATCCTAAAGATTTACTTCGTCCTCTTTCAGAAGTGTTGGATAGTGGAATCAAACGTTGCAACAATTACAAAGAATCCGTTGGTTTCCCAATCTCTCCTAACGATAGACGCCGGGTAATTATGGCAAATAAACTTAGTCAGTGTTTAAATAGCCTGCAAAGGACGATTACTGACAGCTGTAATAATATAACTCAACATAATCACAGTATTAATGACTATGATTTGCAGAGCGTTATTTCAGATGTACAGAATGGTATAAATAACTTTAATAACGTTACTGCAACGACTAAATTCGGAATTTTTATTAGTTAACTTGTCTTAATTAAGTGTCCTCGGGAATATATCCCGGGGATTATTTTTCAACCGATTCCCCAATCGGTATTTTGAAGAAGTATATCAATTTTAGGATTATTTTCAACTGATGGTAGGACTTTTTCGATAAAAGCATTTATGACTTCCTCGTTCGGCTTTTGACTTGTTGTGTTTGGAGTAAAAATATTTAAGCTGAAATATTCAAAATATTTATTTGCGATTTCAATATCTTTGCAAACATTGTCAATATTCTGTTCCTTTAAACCTACAATTAAACTTACACCGTTATAATATTTTGCGATATCTTCAGGAAGAATATCTTTAGGTACTCCCTTTTGCCATTTTTCTCTTAAATCGGGATTAAATGTTTCTATGCCTATACGGAATTTTACTCGAGATTCGGGAAAATTTTCTCTGAACTTATCAAGCAAAAAACGATAATTCCAACGGGCTTCAAACCATATAGTATGAATTTTTTTTTCTTTAACCTTTTGTGCAAGAAGAGAAAGAGTTTTATTGTCTATTTCCATTGCAGAACCGGAATTACTTACATCAAGTATTCCAAACTTTCCCGTAATAGAATTAATAGCTTCAGAATTAACCTCAAAAGGGTGTTTGCTAACATCCAGATAATAATCGCAAAAGGTACACTTTTTCCATATACATCCCATACCTTGAATCAATATTGCTTCACGTGGCATTTTTTTTGTTATTTCAGAATATCTTATAAGATTTTTTTCCATTTTATTATATCTCCTTGAAAAAGCCTTTTATAGTAACCGCCATAAAGAATAGAATAGGGCTACTGCGAAATAAACTTGAAATATTAAAAAGCTGATATTTTTATAAATAGAATTTCAAAATTTTAAAATTTTTCCATTTTAGAGTCATAAATAACCCGATATTCCGCCTTTTACTTATGAGTATGTTTTGATTCCGCAAGAAGTCTAATAAATAGTACTACAATATATAACCGGTACTTTCCCCTACTTTTATTTTTTAGAATTCAAATATCTCTTCTAAACTGCGTTGACTATAATGCTTTTGCAACTTAAAAAATATTATATTTTCCTACTTAATTATATCATTATATCATGTTTTTGATTTTGCGGGAAATTTAGTGTACCGCATCAGGCTGTTTTTGAGATTTTAAGCAAAATTAAACAACTGTACATAATAAGGAAAATTGTGTAATATATTTTTTTAGTAGAGATTTTAATTAGACTTCTTGCAAAATCAATTTGAAGCATTTAAAGCTTTTTATTTTTTATAGATATAGTTCTCAAATTTACAAACTTTTTCTATTTTAAAGTTATATATAACTAAATATTTTGTCTTTTACTTATGAGTATGTTTTGGTTGGCAGTAAGTTTGTTAAAGACTTAATAAAAAATAGCAAAGCAAAATATGAGTAAAACATAATTTTGCAAAAAACATATAAAGAAGATAAAAAAGGAAATAAAAAAAGAAAATAAAAAAAGGGAACAAAAAGCGGGATAAAAATTTTAAAAATTAAAATCTTGCTAAAGGGGAGCTTCTTTTGTAAATAACTAAAATAAATTATTTTTACATCAAAAAATTTAGGACAAAATCACCGCATCTTTTATCTATAAAAATGTATCTATTTTAAGAATATCGATTAACCCTTAAAGTTTTTATGTTATTTACACTATAATATTTTTGTAAGTAATCTAAGTTTTTTCTTAAAAATTTTATGTAAACAGGCTCTAATACCTATATAATTTTAAACTGTAGAAACCATTCAATAAGATATAAGAAATAAAAAGACTAAAAGATAAGAGGAGGACTATCGGTAAAGATAAAAGCTTTACTGATTATTGTATGGGGAATATCAAAAAGGAAAGAAAAAGCCAAACATTTGCCAAAGGTGCAATTATTATGTCTTTTGGAATGCTCATAGTAAAAATTATGGGAGCATTTTTTAAAATTCCGCTTACGGCAATACTCGGCGGAGAAGGAATGGGATATTTTAATTCTGCTTATAACCTTTATAGTCCGATTTATGCTTTTGCAACTGCGGGACTTCCCATTGCGATGTCTCGTATGATCTCCAAAGACGCTGCTTTGGGGCGTTTTCGAGATATAAAGCGTATACACAAAATCTCAATTCCAATATTTATTATAACAGGTACCACAGGTATGCTACTTATGTTTGTGGGCTCATTTATTTTTGCTGAATATACTCATGCTCCGGGAGTTATATATTCGGTTTTTGCTTTGGCTCCAACAGTTTTGTTTGCATGTTTGATTTCTACATATAAAGGTTATTATGAAGGCTTACGCAATATGATTCCTACAGCTGTTTCTGAAATCGTGGAATCCACCGGAAAAGTTATTTTTGGGATTGGCCTTGCCTATTTTACAATGAAGTGTGCTTTAAAAGAATTTAATGAATTTGGTTCTGTTTTCGGAACAAAATTTACAAACCAAACATCTGCCCATGATGCGGCTCTTCCCTTTGCATCCGCAGCTGCGGTTTTAGGAATCACGATAGCTGCCTTTATCGGCTATTTATATATGCTTTTAAAATATAAAATATGTGGAGACGGTATCACAAAAGATGAACTCGATGCTTCTCCAAAAGCACGTTCTGCCAAGGTATTGATTAAACAACTTCTTTCCATAGCTGTTCCAATTGGGCTAGGAGCTATTATAATGAATTTCGCAGGAGTTGTGGACGCACTTCTTATACAAAACAGACTAAATGGTATAATGAAAAATTCACCTGAAATTCTTTTGGGAGTATATAACGGCTTGATACCTCATGGAGTTATTAAAAGAAATGCTGTGCATGTATTTTTGTGGGGATGTTTTGGCTATATGTCTACAATAACAATGATGATACCGGCTATTTCTCAAGGGATATCAATAAGTGCCATGCCATCGGTAACTTCCGCTTGGGTTCAAGGTTCGAAAGAACGAATTAAATTAAATATAGAATCCATCTTTAAGCTTACATGCTTAATTTCAATTCCGGCCGGACTAGGGCTTTCAGCTCTTTCTTTTCCAATAATGGATTTAATCTATGGTTCCATGATGAAACAGCCTAATGAAGTTTATATAGCTGCAAGAATTATGTCAATTTCCGGGATTGCTGTTATATTTAATTCAATAAGTACACCTATTTGCACGATGCTTCAGGCTGTAGGAAGAGTAGACCTACCTGTAAAGCTTCTGACAATCGGAGTTATAATAAAAATTATTCTAAATTATGCTTTGGTCGGGATTCCGGAAATAAATATTCAAGGTGCAAGCATCGGAACACTTTTTTGCTATGTTTTTGTTTCGGTTATGGCACTGTATTTTTTATGTAAAGAGACGAAAGTCAAACCGGATTTGAAGTCCACGGCTATAAAGCCTCTTTTTTCGGCGATATTCAGTGCGGTATCGGCATACACCTCACAAAATCTTTTATCTTTTGTTATTCCATTTAAATTATCCACGATATTTTCAATAATTATAGCGATAATTGTATATTTAGCATTTTTACTTCTTACCAAAACATTAAACGAATCAGATATAAAAATGCTTCCTAAAGGGCAAAAGATTTGTGATAAATTAAAGAAACTCCACTGGCTATAATAAAAAAGAGATTATTGCCCCAAATATTCTAATGCAAAATTTAAAAAGAAAATATAGTTACCACAGTTTAAAAGCGGTATGTAAAGCATCATTACGAGAAGATGGAAACAGTAGAATGTGACGCAAACTTTACTTAAGTTATCCCCAAAACCTTTCGATAGGATTAAGTTTCGGATAATAAGGATGCAAAAAGATAAGCTTGCAATAGATATCCTGAAAAATCAAAATATACTTATAAGTAAAAGGCAAAATATCGGGTTACAGTTGACTCTAAAATCTCAAAACGTGCACATTTTGAGATTTTATTTATAAAAAATATGAGATCTTTAATGTTTCAAATTAATTTTGCATGAGATCTAATGGGCAGTTTGGTCAACAGAATACAGCCTCTTTTGGAAATGGAAGGAGATATTTTACATTACAATTATAGTACCATTACAGTACCTTTTTTGAGCAAGTGCAAAAGATGGTTAGAAGAAAGCCAGGATTCAAAAGACTTATTGTTCATTAGGGCTTGTCTGCAAAATTAACTTGTGTTTCTACCAACTTTCTCCAAATCTCACACATTAATTCAAATAATTTGAATTTAGACTTAGTAAACATTAAATAAAAAATTTTCGGTATGAACTTTTTGTGAGTTCTTATTGACATTGTTTTATTAAAAATGTTATATTTATATCTATAGCAGATCTTGTAGTCGCGCGATAAAGTTGAAAAACTTATCTGTGAGGAAAGTCCGGGCTCCGTAAAGCGAGAATAACGGTTAACAACCGCCGGGGGTAACCCTAGGGAAAGTGCAACAGAGATATACCGCCTGATTTTATCAGGTAAGGATGGAAAGGCGAGGTAAGAGCTCACCAGATAATATGGAGACATATTATTTATGTAAACCCTATTCGGAGCAACACCGTGTATAAAGAAATATATGCTTGCTTGGCATTCTTTTAGAGGTGGCATTGAGTTAATTGGCAACATTTAACCAAGATAGATGACTACTTAAAACAAAATCCGGCTTATATGTTCTGCTATATAATTTAAAATTAATGTTTTTAATTATTAACATGATATAAAGAAGGAATGGAAATGCCTCAGAGAAAGAAAAAGAAAAAAAGTGATATAGCTGTCTCTAATCCTGCTCCGAAAGAATATCCATTTGATAAAATCATCCGAATTGATTGTCCCATGTGCGGTGTATCTAATACATTTATTTCAACAGAATCAGGGCTTAAGCATTGTTATAAATGCCTTGCGGCACTTCATTTGCCTCGTCCAAAAAAGGAAGATGATGCTTAACAAAAGATAAAATACTACTTTAACAAATAATAAGAATATCATAACTAATATATATATTAACTTTTTTAGGTAACACGTGTCCAAAATATATTTTAGTTGCTGAATAAATTTCTTGACTAATATAAAAAAATACAATATAATGTTAAACGTAAAATTTTTGATTAGATAGTGTTTTAATTTTTAGTTAAATATAAAAATTAAAAATATATGCCGCTGTGGCGGAATAGGCAGACGCAAGGGACTTAAAATCCCTCGATGGCAACATCGTACCGGTTCAAGTCCGGTCAGCGGCACCATGGAGGAAAATATGGAGATATCTGTACTGGGGTGCGGAAGATGGGGAACCTTTATTGCCTGGTATTTGGATAAGATAGGGCATCAGGTAACTCTCTTTGGTAGAAATGGTTCTAAAAATCTTTCAGAACTTAAATTAACTCGCCGAAATTCTTATCTTGAAATTAGCGATTCTTTAAAATTGACCTCTGATTTAGAATTTTGTGTTTGCAATTCAGATATTATCGTAATTTCAATAAGTTGTCAGAATTTGAGAAGTTTTATGGAAACTCTTAAAAATCTAAAACTGGAAAATAAGATAATAGTCCTTTGTATGAAAGGATTAGAAGAAAGCACAGGAAAAAGGCTATCTGAAATAGTTGAAGAGTTTGTTACAATTCAAACAAAAATTGCTGTTTGGGTTGGACCAGGTCATGTCCAAAGTCTTGTAAATGGAATTCCTAATTGTATGGTAATCGACTCAAAAGACGAAAAAATTACAAGTTTTCTTGTCCATCAGTTTACAAGTAATCTTATTCGTTTTTATTATGGATCTGACTTAATCGGAAGCGAAATTGGCGCCGCCGCAAAAAATGTTATGGGAATTGCTGCAGGAATTCTTGATGGGCTTAAACTTGAACCTCTTAAAGGTGCATTAATGACACGTGGAGCAAGAGAAGTCGCCAGGCTTATCAAGTCTGTAGGTGGAAATGAACTGTCTGCATATGGTTTGTGCCATTTAGGCGACTATCAGGCAACTTTATTTTCTGAAAATAGTAATAATTTACAATTTGGTAAATCTTTAATTTCAGAAACAAAATATAATAAACTTTCAGA
>CAQJOC010000022.1 GCA_948815685.1 uncultured Eubacteriales bacterium
CTACATATCAATCCGGACAGCTTTCCCTGAACGGCACTTACTCTCATATGGATAAATGTGGCTTTCGCTATCTTCACTATGCCCTCTATAATGCCACAAAGTATGTCTGTCTTTGGGAACCGTCTTTTGCCGCCTATCTCTCTAAAAAACGAGCTGAAGGTAAACACTACAATGTTGCTATCTCTCACGCCGCCAAAAAAACTGGTTCGACTTATTTTCGCTATGGAGAAGTCTGGTGCAGTTTTCCATACATCAGCCTAATCATCTTCTCAATATTGATTTTTTGTGTGCCGCAAGACGCTCTTTTTGTTGTACCTTTTTTTACTTTCTCACCAATCCAAAATTTTCAATTTTGGGTATTGACTTTTTATAGTTAGTCTACCTATATCCTTAACACCATTAGGAATTGTAAACTTTGAGAATGCACAACGCTGAAAAATCCACGATGGGAGTGAAGACAACTCTCAATTTCCTTACTGTTTAAAGTTATTACTTTGGGATATTTTAAATCAGAACAGCTATATTATTCTTAAAATAAATTACGTTTTATAGCTCAAAGATACAATGATTCTTACTCTAAAGTTTTCTGAGTGAACAGGCTCTAACGTGTAATTGCTTTTAATAAAAAATTAATTTTTAAAACATTGAAACAGCAAGAAACATATATTATAATATTTTATCTATATCGAATAAATATTTGTAGAATTTTAGTATTATGTGAACTGTTTTGTATGGAACCATCAAACGAAGGGTGATATTTATGAAAAAAATAAACAAATTAGCTTTTTTGTTGATGTGTCTGGGAATATCTTTATGTTTGGTTTCATGTGGCAATAAAGAGCAAGATGAATCAGATACGACTAAAAATCAAGTTACTAAAGATTATGATTTACTCATTTACAATACAGATAAAGAGATTGCAGAGTCCTTTGAAAAAATGTGTGATGATTACACTTCACGTACCGGGATAATAACTAAAGCCATTACCACACCGGAAGATGAGGAAGCAAATACGCACCTTGGTAGTTACATGAATTCAGGAGAAGCTCCGGATATATACACTGTAAATAGTATGCAGGAACTCAATAAATGGCAATCTGCGGGAGCTGTTCTTGATTTTAGTAATGCAACCGAAACAGATTTTAAAGAAATAGTTAATAAAATTCCAGTGAGTATACGGTTAAGTTCAAACACGGTTGATAACTTTGGATTGCCTTGTACTCTTAAAGGATACGGATATGTTGTAGATCCTAAAATGATTTCTTCTTTATTTGGAGCTGATAAATACCGTTATGTTCTTGAAGATTTAAAAAAATGTACTTATGAAGAATTTGAAAGCTTTATCAATGCTCTTGAATTTTACATCGAGAGTGGTTCCATATATGAATTTTACCTTAATGACAACTCTTATAAATTTCTAGACAGAAGGTCTGGGCTCGCCGAAAACTTAAACGCAATTTTTGCTTTTCCTGCAGGAACACCGTCTTATACGGGATTTAATATTCTTAATTCTGCACTTGCATACAGATTTAATTCGGCAGCAGAAGCTCATGTTGCATCAGATGAAACAATAAATTCCCTTCAAAATATTTTTTCTTCGTTCGCAAGAGCTCTTTCTCTTTTAACTTCCAGCGTCTCCACAAAAAACGGAGGAATGTCTCGAGGAATGGAAATAGTCAATAGCGTAACCAACAGTCCAACACAAGCACTTAAAAGTTTTGTAAATGGACAAGCCTTGTTTTTAGTTGCAGATAATTCAATATATGATTCAATGTTTCTTTTAGACTCATCTTTGGCAAACAGAGTATCCCTGCTTCCAATAAAAATTCCGGAAACAATAGGCGAAGATGTTGCCTCTAATTTAGAAGACGGCACTTATCGACAATCAATAGCAGTTTCAGTCCCTATGTATTTTGTTATCAATGCTAAGTCTGATGAAAAACATCAAAAACTTGCACAAGACTTTTTGGTTTGGTTTAAAACTTCCGAACTTGCTCAAAAATATATAATGCAAGAATTTAAATTTATTCCTTATGATTTGAAAGAGAGCAGTGCAATAGATAATCAGCTAAGCAGAAAAATGGTAGAATACGTATCTTCAAAACTTTTTTTGCCTGCTGTATGTAATGGCTTACCGGAATTTATGCCTGAAGAATTAGGAAAAGCTATAATTGACAAATACTACATTTTACCAAGCTGGTATCTTGATGAATATGAGCTTATTTCTCAAGAGGCTATTGGTATGTGGCTAAGAATGAGATAAACAATTTTATTTATTTTTATAATTGAATAATTTTGAAAATGTCAAATTATAAAGATTAAAATATCTTATCTTAACTTTCTTTATATATTTTGTCAAACAACAAAAATAAATCCAAAAAATGCTAAAGATGAAATTAAATAAATGTTAAAATTTTCTTTTAATTTACCAAGAAACAGCTTTTGATGTTTGCAATTTTTTATGTTACAAAATATCTGTTTATCTTACAGGCTTACTTTATTATATAGTAATTGCAGTTAAAAAAGATGAAAGCTATGTTCGTGAATAACAAGTCAAATAATAAATACTAGGTCGTTCGTTCATCATTCTGTCGTATATGCCTATCTTAGGAATACATATACCTGTTTTAACTGCGTTTATATATTACTTTACTAAAAACATCATTCGGTTTTTAATTTAACCATATAGAGCTATATTTATGGTGCAGTCTTAACACAGGCAGGTTCTGAATAAATAAATTTCGTGCTAGTCAAAATTTTTTTGTCAAAACTATTAGATAAAAATGGCTTTATAGATTCATCTTTGTCAAAAGCAAATTCAGAGAAAGTACATTTAAGGGGAATTTTAAGGAGGCCATCTTGTACTTTTTTAAAGGCCAATTGACTTATATATTCTATATGCCACCCAGCATCATCTATTTTTATTCCTCTGTTTGGGGCATCTACTGCAAGGGCCTTATCCCCAATAAAGCGCAAATTACAGAAACCATTTTCATCTTTACCGAACTCCAGACAATTGACATTGTCGCAACCGAAAAAGCAAAAATTATCAATATGTACGCAGGCAGGCGGTATGATAATATTTTTAATTTTCGAATACGCGAAGGCAGCTTTTCCAAAAACAGTTGCGGAAGGTAACTCTGTTTCACTAAGATTACAGTGGGCGAAAGCTTCATCATCTATTAAAGTTAAAGAGGATGTTGGAAATACAACTTGTTCAAGATTTTCACAATCTTTAAAGCAGCCTTTTCCAATTTTAGTGCATTTTTCAGGAAGAATAACACATTTTACATTGTTGTTGCCGTTACAAAGATTTTCAGGTAAATTAGTTATGTTATCAGAAAATTTAATTTTTTCAAAATTACAATTTTGAAAAGTTCCAGGATCTATTGAAGTGAAATTATTAGGTATAATAATAGTGCCACCAGCAGGTCCTTTAGGTGCATATTTTGGGTCCAAAGCAATAGTATTAATTAAAGGAGCTGTAAATGTCGTCCCATATCTTTCATCCCATGTAAATTTATAATATTTATTAACTTTAATATCTCCAATTTGATTAGTCCCAGATGCATTTTCAAAACGGCAATCAGGATGAATGAATATATTGTCTATCTTTCTGTTTTTAATGGTATTGTTCTTTATTTCTTCCTCATTATTCCCAAAAATATTAGCGTTTAAATTTTTTATAGTACCAGGAAGAACAACTACTTTTACATTTGCTGGCAAGTTTGCTAAAGTTCCCGGTGCTAAAGATGTAACTCCATACGGAACATATAATACACCGTAGCCATCAACGAAATAAAAGTATTTTGGATTTAAAAAAATAATCTCTATTCCACTCGAATCAAGTTCTCCACTAAATTCCTCTTTCGGACCTATTGCATACACTTTGTTTATGTCTTTGTTAAAATATTGCATTGTTGTAGGCAGTATAGCCCCTAAAATCGCTATTGAAACTAATTTACTCATAAAGCGAATTTTTGTTTTTTTATTGTTCATATTAAGTTTTCCTTTCATATTATAGTTCATAATATATGATTTAACCGGTCAATCGTGAACTTAATTTTAACTCGAAAATAATAATTTGTCAACATTTATTTTTTTAAGGAAATACCTCACAAAAGTTATATAGCAACAATGCCTCGTTAGATTTTTAAACAAATTGAATGATAAATTCATATAAATATTTATTAATCGCCCAAATATTTGTTGTTATATAACAACAAATGTGCCTACAAATCTTATTTAAAGTTTATAGATATCTTTTGTGCGATGTTTCCTTAAGAATATGGAGTATAAGGGCAAATTATAAACAACGTAACTGTTTAAATTTTTATAAACATATGTTTATTGTATAAATTAAAAAAGACTGTATTTATATACAAATTTTTTAAAAATTTTAGAACATACCCTCATTATTGCACTTGAGATTATGCTTGCTTTTATTATATAATTATATATCATTCATTAATGAGGTGAATTTTACCAAGTGGTAAGAGTAGACAAAGAAAACTACTATCTGGATGTCGCAGAAATTGTTTTAGAGCGTGGCACGTGTTTGAGAAGAAATTTCGGCGCCGTTATAGTAAATAATGACCAAATAATTTCATCAGGATATACCGGAGCTCCCAGAGGAAGAAAAAATTGCATTGATATAGGGAAATGCATAAGAAAAGAGTTAAATATCCCTCGTGGAGAACGATACGAACTTTGCAGGTCAGTACATGCCGAAGCGAACGCAATTATTCACGCATGTAGAGAAGGAATGATTGGAGCTCGGCTTTATTTAGTAGGCAAAGAAGTATCTGATGGGGAATATGTCAAAAATACATCTTCATGCTCTATGTGTAAAAGGCTTGTGATAAACTCAGGAATTGATACTGTTGTAATTAGACTAGATAAAGAAAAGTATAAAGAAGTCTCAACGAATATTTGGATAAAAGAAGATGAATTTATTACTAAACAAGGTGGATATTAAACTTTTACAAATTAATCTTTTGGGTGAAATGCTATGACTATAAATAAACACTATAAAATAGGACTTCGTGCAATGAAAACAGCTGTTGCTGTATTTTTTTGTGCCCTTATTTCTACAATTTGTAAAAGAGAAGATATATTTTGTGCATCAATAGCAACGGTTATCTGTATGGAACAGACCTATAAAAGAACAATAGAAACCGGAATAAATAGGTTTATAGGAACCTTAATAGGCGGGGTCATCGGATATATAGCTCTGGAATTATCTGAATATATTCCATATTACGAATGGATAAGGATATTTATTTTGCCATTTTGCATAATATCCGTTATTTATATTTGTAACCTTATTAATAGAAAATCTGCTGTTTCTATCAGCTGTGTTGTTGTTTTAGTAATAATTGCTAGACTTGGAGACCCTATGAGCAGTACTTTTATATACGTTATATTTAGAATGATGGATACATTGATTGGGATATTAGTTGCTATGTTAGTGAATAGATTTATGTTTGGTGGAATAAAGAAAGAAACTGAGTATAAATAATAAATTAGGTTTTCTATATTTTTATACCTTTTTTATTAGGGCCTGTTCACACGAAGTTTTTTGGAATAAAATTCAGCTTGTTTTTAAAAAATATAATCTAAATCGCACAATGGATTTAAAAATTCAATGGCTATTTTTGGAGCAAAGTACGTTTTGTATCCCAAAAAGCATAATAATTTTATTGTGAAATTTTTCGTGTGAACAGGCTCTAAAACTGACATAGGAGATTATCTTAAACCGAAGTAGCTATAATACGAATAAAAGGTTAAGATACATAAGTAAAAATAAAGCTAATACGATTATTCATCCCAAATCTAAGCGTAAAGTCAAGAAAAAATCGATCCCCCACATACAAGGATCCCCATTCGGTTGAATGTTTATTTCAAAAACCTAAGTGATTCAGGAGAATTTTCGTAAAATTTGAAAAAACAGGTTTTTCTTTTCCTGCCTCTCTTTATCCCACATCTGCTACGATTTGCTTAAAATAAAGGGAACTCCTCACAAAAATTATATAGTAACAATGCCTCGTTAAATTTTTAAACAATTTATACAATATAATTTATGCCAACATTTATTGATTGTTAAGAATTTTATTGATATGTGATTAATAATATACCTATAAATCTTATTTAAACTTTATAAATATCTCTTATGCGGTGTTTACTAAATATTTTTTCTATTTTTCATACAAGACCTAGAGCAAAGACTATTAACATAATCATAAAAGCTACTTTCTGATTTGTGGAAAGCCTTGCTATGTTCAAACATCTTATTTAATTCATTATGACTGCAATTAGATTCAATATGCGTTGTTACATTTGTAAATCCTAACTTTTGAATTTTTTGATTAAGTAAAGTACTTTCTAGGCTTAAGAAATCGCACTTTTTATCTCCACTGCAAATAAATATAGGAATGTCTTTATATTTTACATGCTTTAAATTATTTTCTGTGTCTAATGCCGACATTGTTGTAGCCCTAGCAAGTGCAGCTAATGGTTTACACGTTAGACCTTTTGCTACATTATATAGACCATTTATTGGACTTGCAAAAATCAAACCGCCTAAAGCCTGTCCTTTTGACGAAGCATAAGCAGCAATATGTGAAGCTACTGAGCCACCTAAAGAAAATCCAAAAACAATAATATTTTTAGAATTGTATCCCAAATTTTCGGAAACATATTTATAGACTGTTTCACCATCTTTATATAGTGTGTTCTGAGAAATTCTTAAAGTTGCGGCAGGTAATTTGCTATATCCGAAACCTCTATAATCTATTGCAAAAACAGTAGCTCCTTTGTTTAAAAATGTTTTCATGGCATGAATAGACGCTATATCCGCTGCCTGAGCTGCATTTGGACCACATATTATTATGCATTTATCACTAAGTAAATTAGATTCAGGATTTGAGCATTTATAGCTACACCCTTTTAAATCTCCAACTGCAATAGATTGGCGATTTACACGATGTAAGTCATCAAGTTGGATATTTTGCCTATCTGTTATATCCGCAAAATCTTTAGATTTTATATGAATGCCGGGGAATACGAAACTATTTGAAACCATTCTGATTCCTAGAAAAACCAAAGCAGTAACAGCAGAGCCTATAACAGCTATTAAACCTTTATTCAATATTTTACCCAACTTTTATTTTATTTTTATTAATTTTATATAACTTTATTAAATTTCATAAATATATGGGATAAAATGTTTTCCTTATAACTTAAATTTTTTCTTATTGTAAAAATTTTCTTTTGAACACAAATTAAAAACTTTAGGCAATACCGCATGAAGGTTGTGGCCCCAGATATGGGGGATATTTTTCGCTCAATTGTACAAAAATTTTTTGCTATATGGTGGAAAATGTACTGACAGACGTGCTACAAAGGCATAAACTGCCCTTTGTAAGAGGTTGATTTTCGATTTCGAAAAAACAAAACCATACGTAATAATAATATAAATTTTAAACACCCTGTCTTAATTATATTATAACATATTTTTATAAAAATTCAAATAATTAATATAAATGATAATTTTCCTTGTTATAAAAAATTGCTTACATCAAAATAATATAAGTAAATGACGCATAACACATGCGAATAATTTTCACTATTGTTTAATATTTTCTATATATTTTGGGGCACGTTTTTCTTTGATATTTTTTCAAATGTTTGGAGTATAGATGTAAAAATTATTAATTTTTTTACTCTCCGGTTTCAAATACTTACTTGAAAAATAACCAAAATTAATTTATAAATATTATATAATCTATTAAGAAGGAAGAAGACGTACTATGAAAAATAATCCTTTGGTTAGTTTAATTATACCTGTATATAATGTAGAAAATTACTTAAATAAAGCACTGACCTCAGTAGTAAATCAAAGCATGAAAGACATTGAGGTTATAATTATAAACGATGGCTCAACAGACAGAAGTAGTGATATTATTAATAAATTTGCAAAAAAAAATAGCAATTTTATTGTAATAGAACAGGAAAATCAAGGACTTTCTGCAGCTAGGAATAAAGGATTAAGTGTAAGCAAAGGTACGTATATTGCATTTATGGACAGCGATGATTATATAGAACCTAATTTCATAGAATGTTTATATAACGCCGCAGTAAAAAGCGGTGCAGATATTGCATGCTGTAACTTTAATTACTATTTTCCGCAAAAAGATATGAAAATATATATGCCACTTACTTCAATACCAAGAACTTTCTCAAATACCAAAGCACTGAAAAAATTGATTTTGGATTTTGGATTTCACCATTTTGCTTGGAATAAATTATGCAAAAGGTCACTGTTCTTTGATAACAATATAAGATTTTACGATATGTATTTTGAAGATATCGCAACATCTCCCAGATTATTTTACTATGCAAATAAAATTATTCTCCTTGGCAAAGCTCTTTACAATTATACTAATAGAAAAACCAGCATTCTAAATACTATGAATATAGAAAAAATAGAGGATTTTATAAAATCTTTGGGTGTAATGAGAAACTTTTTTGAAAATCAGAGAGATTACGAAAAATATAAAAGAAGAATTTGGATTTATTCCCAGAGAGTAAAAATTGTCGCATATTACTTTATATTGCAAATGCATACTGCAGCAGGAAATATGGAGGGATTTTTAGATAATATTACAGCAGCTACAAAATCAATAGAATACTTCGCAGGTGAAAAATTTGTCCCTTCGTTTGTAGAGGTTCCGGATATGCCATATCAGATTGTTGCACCGGTACAAAATATTAAAATAAAAAAGAAACAGCGATAAAAATAGTAAATATCATTATTATACTTCATGCAGTTACTTACTTTTAATATATTATCCTTATTTTTAGATATTTCTAAATAAAAAAAGATAGGGGGAAAACATTGGATAAAAAAACTATCTATCAAAATAGCACAAACGCTGTTATGTTTATTGTATCCATATCTATTTTAGTATATTTTTGCATTAGTAAAAATAATTTGTTAACTTTAATGGAAATTATTCCTCACCTCAATTATTTTTGGCTGGCTATTGCTCTTTTTTCCATGATGTTATCGTTGTTTTTCGATAGCATGGTGTTAAACATTTTAATTTCAGATATGACACATAAAATTTATAAAAAATCATCTTCATTTAAGTTAACTATGGTCGGACAGTTTTTTACATCAATAACGCCATTCGGGGTAGGAGGACAACCTATGCAGATTGTTCACCTTGCCAAGCAAAAAATTCAGGTTGGTTCTGCAATATCGATTTTAGTAATAAAATTTTTGGTTTATCAATCTAGCATGGTTTTATATTCATTATTAGCTATAATTTTTAAATTCGGCATGTTTAGTTTAAAAATTCCGGGATTTATCCCCCTTTCCATAATAGGGTTTCTGTCGCAATGCTTTACAGTTTTTCTTTTTATATTGTTTTATGTAAATAAAAAATTTACTAATAAAATTATTAGTGGAGTTTGCTTTTTGTTGTCAAAAATCAAAATAATAAAAAATCCAGATTCAATTAATCAAAAAATACAAAAGCAACTTGACTTGTTTATCAAGAGCAATAATTATATGCAAAGGAACAAAGTACTTACTATAAAACTTTATATGCTTACTTTTTTACAGCTTACCGCATTGTTTTGTATTCCATTTTTCATTTTTAAGGCTTTTCACTATAAGGGATTTCCATGCATAGATATGATTGCAACACAAGCATTTGTAACTATGATATCTTCATACACACCTCTCCCGGGTGCTGCAGGAACAACAGAAGGAAGCTTTATAGTTCTTTTTAAAGAATTCTTTAATCAAGATATAGTTTCAATTGCAATGATTTTATATAGATTTATAACGTACTATTTGAATATCATTATAAGCTTCATTGTAATTAAAACCACGTGTAAAAACGAAAATATTATTTGTTGTAATAAAATCAATTAAAAATTTTTCTCTTTTAATTTTTTCATAATTGGCCCGGACTTTTGTTCGAGGTCGTGGTCGATTAAGGGAAATTATAATGAGGAGTCAGAATCCATCGTTTGCTTTCTCATTAGACGCCTTCTTTGTTCCTTCTTTGTCGCAACTTAAAAAATGAAAAAAGAAAATAAAAAAATCAGAAGTCTGAAAATTTTAGTAGATGTTTCAGACTCCTAATATCTCTTGTACCCTTTTTTAATAAGCACACTTGAATTTTTAATTTATAAAGCTGTTAAATTAAAGAAATTTTTATATTTTTCTTCTCTGCATACTCAACAACAGAAGACTCCATTGGAGCTCTAATCACAAGGTCTTTTCGACATCCTTTAAAAATATGATTCCCCAGTTTTACAGAACAAGATAAAATTTCAACTTCTTTCAGACCATCACATCCATAAAAAGCACTGTCACCTATATACTGTATAGCAGATGAAATGCGAATGTCAGTTAATTTCTCACAACCTAAAAAAGCTCCTCGTTCGATATATTTAAGATTTTTTGGCAAATTAATCTTTTTCAAAGAAGAACAGCCAAAGAATACCGCTTCACCAATTGTTTCCAAATTATCGTCAGCAAACAAGATTTCTTCTATAAATTTGCAGTCAGAAAAAGCATATTTATCAATTTTTTTAACTCCTGAAGGTACAACAAATTTTCCTTTCTTTCCTTGAGGACATCTCATAAGAGTTTCACATTTTTTATCATACAAAACTCCGTCTTTACATATAAAATACTGATTGTCTTCATCTATTTCTATGGAACTTAAGGAATCACAAAAACCAAAGCACATTTCCCCAAGTGATTTAACTCCTACTCCCAATCTGATTTTTTTAAGACCTGTACAGCCCAAAAAAGCAAATGGGTCAATAGCCTTTACACTATCAGGAATATCTAAAACGGTTAAACCCATACAATTTGAAAAAGCGTAATACCCAATTCTTTCAAGATGTTTCGGAAATGCTATTGACTTAATTTCACTGTGCCCGGAGAAAGCATATTTACCTATAATTTTTACATTATTAGGAATTACTATATGTTTTTCAGAGCCTGTATAATCATTAAGTTGTCCATACTCATCCACTATAAAATTTTCATTGTTTTCGGAATTTATACCGGAAATCTCAATATCAATGTTATTATTTTTCGATTCTAAACCATGTGCATTTTCATGTGAATATACCGAAAGTATGGTAAATATAAACACAAATGCAAACAAAAAATTGAGACAGAGCTTGCTTTTATGTGATATTTTCATAATATTTCCTCCTAATCTACAAATTACATACATAATGTAAATATTATCATTTTGTCTTATTTATGTCAACACTTTTGTTTGGCAAAATTTACAAAAATTATTTAATTTTAAATTTATCTTTTAATGAAACTGTTCTATTAAATGCGACCGAGTTTTCATTCAGATGAATTTTATTTCTTTCGTCAACAACAAAATATCCAACTCTCATAAATTGATACGCCCCTTCAGCATTTTTCAAGCTTTCTTCGGCTTTACAATTCTTTAAAATCTTTAAAGAATCAGGATTTATATAATCAGTAAATTCACCTTCTTCATTTTCCGGAAAAGGAACATTGAACAGTTTATCATATAACCTTAGTTCCACATCAACCGCCGACGTAGTTTCCACCCAATGAATGGTACTTTTAACTTTTCTTCCGTCGGGAGTGTTTCCGCCTCTTGTTTCCGAATCATATTCAGCATAAACTTCTGTAATTTTTCCGTTTTTATCTTTGTTACATCCTGTACATCGTACAACGTACGCAGATTTCAGCCTTACTTCATTTCCCGGATACATTCTAAAGTAACCTTTCGGTGGAGATTCTTCAAAATCGTCCGATTCGATATAAAGTTCTTTTGAAAATTTAACGTGCCTTGAGCCATATTCGGGAATGTTTGGATTATTTTCTATTTCAATATCTTCAGTTTTTCCATCCGGATAATTTGTAATTATAAGTTTTATAGGATTTAATACAACCATTGCTCTTTTGGCTGTAATATTTAGTTCTTCTCGGGCACAATGCTCTAAAAATCCATAATCCACGGTACTTATTACCTTTGATACCCCTATTTCTTCACAAAATTTTTTTATCGACGAAGGGGTATATCCTCTTCTCCTAAGTCCGGACAACGTAGGCATTCTCGGGTCATCCCAACCGTCTACTATCCTGTCTTCAACAAGTTTTCTAAGTTTTCTTTTGCTCATAACGGTATAATTTATTCCAAGCCTTGCAAATTCAATTTGCCTAGGTCTGTTTTTACATTCAGTATTTTCAATTACCCACTCATAAAGAGGTCTGTGGTCTTCAAATTCAAGTGAACAAAGGGAATGTGTGATTCCCTCTAAGGCATCCTCTATCGGATGAGCAAAATCGTACATCGGATATATATGCCATTTATTTTTGGTTCTGTGATGTTCCTCGTTGCAGATTCTATAAATCACAGGATCCCGCATGTTAAAATTGCCGGAATTTAAATCTATTTTTGCTCTCAATGTCATGCTTCCATCCGGAAATTCTCCGTTTTTCATGCGTTGAAACAAATCCAGGCTCTCTTCTATTGGCCTATCTCTTTTCGGACTTACCGCCGGGTGCGTTAAATCTCCTCTGTTCTTCCTCACTTGTTCTGGAGTAAGGTCACAAACGTATGCAAGTCCTTTTTTTATAAGTTTTATGGCACATTCATACATTTGGTCGAAGTAGTCAGACGCATAATAAAATCTATCTTCCCAGTCAAATCCAAGCCACTTGATATCTTCTTTTATTGCTCTGACATATTCTTCATCCTCTTTTGAAGGATTTGTATCGTCCATCCTTAAATTACAAAGTCCGTTAAATCGTTTTGCCGCACCAAAATCTATGCATATAGCTTTGGCATGACCTATATGAAGATACCCATTTGGTTCAGGCGGAAATCTTGTATGAACAGTTTTTTCAACGAATTTTTCTGCCTTTTTGTCATACTTTTTTTCACTGTCTTTTCTCCACTTGGCTATATCACATTTTATTGCCTCATAAATAAAATTGCTTTGTAATTTTTCTGAATTTACAGTTTCAGATTTTTCCATACTTCACCTCATTAATAAAAATAGATATATTTTATGAATTAACAAATAAAATCCTTTTTTACTTAGGTCAATTATATTTTTATTTTATTATATAGTCAATAAATTTAGAAATGAGAAAACACCTGCAAAAGCGTATTTGTAAGAAATTAAGTTATGCTCAAATACGCTAATATCAGGAATATTTCGAGGCTACATCACATGGAAATTTTTACAGTCTACTTCTCTGTATGTCAAACCTAATCTCTATATTGCTATTTGTAATTTAGAACTAAATTTAATTAAATAAATTTTTATTGGTATACAAAACCCCCGGCTGTGCCGGGGGTGAAAGCTTTAGCAAAATTATAATAAAAGCTCCTTTTGATATAAAATAAAAG
>CAQJOC010000023.1 GCA_948815685.1 uncultured Eubacteriales bacterium
GAATTTAGTTTTTAAAAACTCCCAAAAAACTTTTTAAAATACTGAAATTTTTATTTCAAACTTTTAACTGAGCAATATTTTTCTGTATCTACCAATTATCCCACTTTAGTTCTTTTTTATTTTTCAGACAAAGCCTAGAAAATTATTGATGTGTATTATGCGGAGTTTCCTTTACTCTAACTTTTATTACTCCATATCCGTTTTCCTCATTTTGATATGTTATTCTTTCAACCACCCCGCTTATACTTTCCATTATTTTCACCTCCATACAAACAGAAAAACATCCCTGTTATTACAAGAATGCTTCCTATTTTAACCGACACAGATTACATCAAAACTGTCGATGAATACTCGATTTTTATGCCGTTGTCTTTTGTTCGTGAGAGTTTAGCTTTATTGCCATTTCCATCTTCGATTGCAAGCTTTTCAATTTTATGCTCATCAAAAAGATTAATAACTTCACTTTCCACAAAACCGGCCCATTTTTGCGGACTTGCTTTCTTTTTTTCTTGAGGGTTATCCTCCATGATTTTTTTGAGTTCATTTAATGATTCAGACATTTCTTAATTCTCCCTTTTTAAAGTTAATGCAATTAAAATTATCTCACAAACAAAAGATATATTCCAGAACAAAAATTCGTTATGTTCCTAATTTTGATATATTATTTTTAGTAATACCATAAAATAAAAATGGATGCTCTTTAACAGAAAACCTCTGCCAGCTTAATTTTGTTTGCCATCATAGCATCATTATGGTAAAAAGTGAGTCGATTTTTTTCAGACTCTTTCTTTTTGTATTTCGAAAATTATTGACATGTATTATGCGAGGTTTCCTTTATTCTTATTTTATCTTTACTGATTATCCTTGCTTTTACCCTTTTTTATTTTTAAGACAAGCCCTAGAGCACAACTCAGAAAGTGGCGGCCGCTTGACAGAATTTTTTATTTATTATAATGTATATAATAATACTCTTTTGCGGAGGTGTACTTTTTGTTGGCGTTAAAAGATATCAAATCGATGATGCTGTGTGAACTTAAAGAGGACCTTGCAGCGGACGGAACTGAAGAATATCGAGCAAGACAGGTCTATGAATGGCTTTCAAAGGGAATTTCTTCTTTTCAGGAAATGACTAATATTTCATTAAAGATGAGACAAGCCCTTCAGAAAAAATATTGCTTGTATGGAGTAAGAATAAAAAAGAAATTTATATCTCAAAAAGATGGAACGATAAAATATTTATTTTCTTTACATGACGGAGGATTAATTGAATCCGTGCTTATGAAATATGAGCATGGGTATTCTGTTTGTATATCAACTCAAGTTGGTTGCAGAATGGGATGTTCATTTTGTGCAACAGGGAAAGATAAATTTTTAAGAAGTTTGTATCCATCCGAAATGCTTTCTCAAATTCAGGAAATTCAAAATGACAATGGAATAAACATATCCAATGTGGTTTTAATGGGGATGGGTGAACCTTTAGATAATTACGATAATACAGTGAAATTTTTGAAATTGATTTCATCTAAAGACGGAATGAATATCGGAATGAGGCATATCTCTGTTTCAACTTGTGGTTTAGCTGATAAAATATATAAATTAGCTGAAGAAAAGCTCCCGATTACTTTGTCTATATCTTTGCATACACCTAGTGATAATTTTCGAGATGAGATTATGCCGATAAATAAAGTTTGGAAAATAAATGATATAATGGCAGCTTGTAAATATTACATAAAAATGACCGGGCGTAGGATATCTTTTGAATATGCAATGATTAAAGATTTTAATGACGGTAAAAAAGATGCACAAAATCTTGTTAATCTTTTAAAAGGAATTTTATGTCATGTAAATTTAATTCCCATAAACAGTGTTAGCGAAAGCAATTTTAAACGAAGTGAATCCTGCAAAATAAAGAAATTTGTTAATATTCTCACTCAGAAAGGGATAAATACAACAGTTAGAAGAACTTTAGGTCCGGATATAGAAGCCTCATGCGGTCAGCTCAGACAAAGAGAAGAATCCCATAAGGAGGAGTAAATATGAATGTGTACGGAAAAAGCGACATCGGGCTTGTAAGAAAAACAAATCAGGATGATATAAAATTTAAAAAAGTAAATGAAAATACGCTTTGGGCAATAGTATGCGATGGCATGGGCGGAGCAAAAGGCGGAGATGTTGCCGGTGCTATGGCAGTGAATAAAATTTCCGAATTTTTTGATAATTTTTTTGAAAAACATTTTAATGGGAAATTATATGACAAATCAGATGAAACTTTAGACAAAGGTTTAACTGAAAAAAATGATATTAAAGCTATGATGACTTCCTCCGTTATTCAGGCAGGTAGTTTAATTTTCGATACTTCAAGGGAAGACGTCAATTTAAGTGGGATGGGAACCACGGTTGTCGCCGCAATTTATGAAAGTGGTATTCTTCATATCGTTCATATAGGAGATAGTCGAGCATATTTAATAAATAATTTGGGTATAAGGCAGCTTACAACAGACCATTCAATGGTTCAAGAGATGATTGCAAAGGGAGACATTACTAAAGAACAGGCAGAAAATCATCCTCAGAAAAATATAATTACACGAGCGTTGGGAATACAAAGAGAAAGCATTCCGGATTATACACGAGTCGAAACAAATGAAAATGACAAATTTCTTTTTTGTACAGATGGACTTACAAACGAGCTTTCTAATGCAGAAATATATGAAATATTTAAATTTAGCCAAGAGGAACAAATTGCGAATAATTTAATCAAAGAAGCAAAATCCAGAAAAGGAGCAGATAACATAACGGCAGCAGTTATGATTTGATTTATATGGTACTTATGTATAAAAAGGAGGTGTGATTTTTATGAAATTGTGTTGTGAAGAAAATTCAAAACCAGATGATTATAGAGGAAAAATTGTAGACAAAAGATATAAAATCTTGCATTATTTGGGAAAAGGGTCAACCGGAGTTGTATATGCTGCGTATGATTTAAAGGATAAGAAAGAAGTAGCCATAAAAATTCTTCGTTCTAAATGCAAAAAATCTCCCATGAATTTAAAATACATAGACAGATTTAAAAAAGAAGCAAAAGCCATAAACTTTATAGAACATGAACATATAGCTAAGGTCGAAAAATTAAAATTATCAGAACCTATATCTTATATAATATCCGAATATATAAAAGGTCCAAGTTTATCAGGATGCATCGGATATAAAGAAGGATTTATGCTAAATCAAATTATAAAATATATTCAGCAAATCCTTAGTGCAGTAGGATATTTTCATAAAAAAGGTGTTATACATAAAGATATTCGCCCACAAAATATTCTTTTAACCGAACGAGATGAAATAAAAATCATAGATTTTGGAGTTGCAGATTTTCCGGATGAAGAATCCAAACTCCCATTTTACCGTGAAATGGGCGCAATTCACTATTTATCTCCGGAACTTATAAGAGGTGATTATTATGATAAAAGGAGTGATATTTATTCCATAGGAATACTACTTTATAGGCTTCTTACAGGGACTGTTCCTTTTGATGCACATAGAAGTATAATAATAGGAATCATGCATAATAAAAAAATGCCCCGTCCTGTCAAAAGTATAGTAAAGTATGCTTCTGAAGAACTTGATAGAATAACACTGAAAGCTCTTGAAAAAGACCCGGGGAAAAGATATCAAAGTGCTGAAGATATGCTTATTGATATAAATAATTATGCAGAGACAATGTAAGGATAAAAAGGAGAGATTACACTTGGATAAATATACAGGAAAAAGGCTTGATTCAAGATATGAAATACATGAGCTCATAGGCGTTGGCGGTATGGCTATGGTATATAAGGCTTATGATGTTGAAGAAGACAAAATAGTAGCTATAAAAATTTTAAAAGATGAATATCTGGGAAACAAAGAATTTTTAAAAAATTTTAAAAATGAATCTAAAGCCATTGCAGTGCTTTCTCATCCTAATATAGTAAAAGTTTATGATGTAAGTTTCGGGACTAAAATACAATATATTGTAATGGAATATATTGATGGAATAACTTTGAAAGAATATATTACAAGACAGGGAAAAATAAAACGAAATGAAGCTGTATATTTTGTTCAACAAATTTTGTGTGCCTTAAAGCATGCACATGGTAAGGGAGTTATCCATAGAGACATCAAACCTCAAAATATAATGCTTTTAAAAGACGGAAACATTAAGGTAACAGATTTTGGTATAGCTAGATTTTGTACAAATGAAACACAAACAATTGCCGACAGAGCTATAGGGTCCGTGCATTATATAGCACCTGAACAAGCTAAAGGCGGAGTTACGGACGAAAAAGCAGATATTTATTCAGTGGGAGTAATGCTTTATGAAATGTTGACCAGCAAACTTCCGTTTGAAGCAGATAATGCAGTATCTGTTGCTATAATGCAGATGCAGACTAAACCTACACCTCCCAGGGAAATAAATCCCGATATACCTTTGGGACTTGAAGAAATTACTCTCCATGCAATGGAAAAAGAACCATCAAACAGATACGATTCCGCCGATAAAATGCTTGAAGACATAGAAAAATTTCAAAAAGATGAAAATGTCAGATTCGGATATAGATGTTTTATAGATGATAATCCTACCAGATATGTGGAAATGGGAAAAAATGATGATAAAAATGACCTTTACGGAGATAATTTTGAATACAGTGAAGGTGAAAGAATAAAACGGTCACGTCAAACGGCAATAATAGGAGGAATAGCTTCTGCAGTTGCTATTTTTGCATTGGTTTTTGTATTTATAGCATTTTTCGGTTCTTGTGGGAAAAGCTCGTCTAAAGATGTAGAAGTCCCTAATTTTATAGGGATGAAACTTTCTGATGTTCAAGGAAATCCTGAATACAAATTTATTTTTAAGATAGAGTCCGTCTATGATGCGTCCAAGCCCGAGGGAGTAATAATAGACCAAGAACCTCAGCCTAACACAAAAAAAGTAAAAGAAGGCGGAACAATTTCTTTAAAAGTAAACAGTTCAGGTGTTTTAGTTTCCGTTCCGCCACTTAAAGGTGCAACCGAAGAAGTTGCAAAGGCTAGAATCAGTAATACAGGACTTAAATACGAAGTCCTTATGGTTGTGGATGACGAAACCGCAGCCGGAATTGTTCATGGTTCCGACCCTCAAGAAGGAAGTAAAGTTACTATGGATTCCACTATAAAATTATATGTAAGCAAAGGTCCGGCTGAACATAAAGTAACAGTCCCTGATGTGATAAACAAAGCATTAAGTACTGCCAGAGGAGAGTTAGGGTCAGTCGGACTTAGTGTTTCCGATAATATATCATATGAAGCGAGTGATAAAGCAAAAGACATTATTATTTCCAGCGACCCTTTACCCGGAGTGCAAGTAGAAAGCGGTTCTTCGGTAAGGCTTATTGTAAGTTCAGGAGTTAAAAAGGAAAAAACAATTGAAATAAGTGTAGACTTACCCACATCGATTAATCATTCTGTTAAAGTGGCTTCATATATCAACGGCGTTTTGAATAAAACCGACGACGTAGTTCCTTCATATGGGTCTGCATATATAATTTCGGTCAAAGGGAGTACAGGTAAAAAGACTGTAAACGTTGACATAGAAGGTAAAAAATATCGTGTTTATGAAGTGGATTTTGATGCATCGGCCGATAACATAAAAAAGACTTTAGCTTATGACTATAAAGAAAATGGGAATATCCCTCAGACTGCAACAAACGATGAACAAGATGAAAATAAAATATACGCAAATTCCAATACTTCAGCAGTTTTTAAAAATAATCACTGATAAAAAATTCTTCTTATCATTTCTCATGTAACAGGGTACAAGCGTCTCTCGGGCTTCTGCCCGGGCTGTTTAAAAAAATTTCAAAGAGGAAATTGGAATCTCCCATTCCCTTTCTCTTTCTTTTAATTTCTCCTTTTTTATTTTCTCATTAGACGTTTTTCGGCTAATTTTTTTGTTGCCACTTAAAAATGAGCAAAGATAATAAAAAAATATATGGAAACAAGAGAGCTGTTTTTTAACTTTTATTTTTTATTTTTGGGCATTTGCTACAGTTGCACAGAGAATGTTTTTAAAACCAGTAGCCTGTAAAGCCTTAATACATTCTGTCAGAGTACCCCCACCTGTTACAATATCATCGCAAAGTAAAAGTTTATTTTGGGAATTTTCACATTGGCAAGTGGATTTATAAACTCCCTTAACATTCTTAATTTTATCTTCGTATCTTTCAATTGTATATTGCGGACAAATATTTTTGACTTTTTCTAAAATTTCCATATTTGGAATTTTTAAAAAATTGCCTATTTCTTTCGCTAATTCATAGGACTGATTATATCCTCTGGACTTTTGTCTGATTTCATGCAATGGTACTGATGTTACTGCAGAAAATTTTTCCTGTGGAAATTTAACTTCAAGGGCTTTGATAATCTCTATTGCAAAATTCCATCCATATCTTCTATATCCTCTAAATTTGAAATTACGTAAAGCATCCCGAACTTTTCCTTCGTACTTAAAAGGTGAAATACACATGACTCCATCTGTTATTTCGCGTACACTGAAAATATATTTTAAATTTTTTTCACAGTTAGGACATTTAACCTCTGTATTTTCTATAATCTTTCCACAATAAGGACAGCTATCCGGATAAACTAAGGAAAAAATTTTATCGAAAAATGAGCCTCTTTTCATTTTTTCTCCTTTTTTAATTATCTGTGTTGTGTATAAATTTAATTAAGTCACTTGCTTTTTTCTACTTCAACTCGATAAAATTCAGTACACTTTCTTCATTAAATAAAGGCATTTCTTTAACAATTTTATCAAATTTTTGTTCATTTATCTCAACCGGCTCATCATTTTCCGTGCTTTTATAATATGTTAATACCACCTCACCACTACTATCTTCCTTTGGTCGTCCCCCCATTTCACCCGTTTCATCATCATAAAAACCACTTATAATAGTTTCTATGGGCTTTATAACGGTCCCATCAGAACTTATTACACATTTTTCATAAGTATGAGTTGAAAGACTGTCAGTATCGTGAATATAAATAAAACCATCTTTACCTATATAGCAGTGACTTTTGTAATGAAACGCTTCCAACAATTTCGGTTTATTATCTACCAGTGAATAAATGGCGTTTATAAAATAAGCTCCATCATTGTAATGCCCGGCATCATCTTTAAAATCTTTAGTAAGAATTATCATCTCATCTTTACCATTGCCATTTAAGTCTTTAAATGCATATCCATACGAACAATTTTTTACAGCAGATAACATTGCATTCATATATCCCCAAGGTTCTTCTGCATATTTATCATCATTCATATTACCAGCCTTTTGGTCTTTGGTAAAATTTCTATATTCATTTAAAACAGGAGCATAAATTTCGGAATAATTAATCTTTTCTGAATTAATTTGATCAGATACATTTTCTTCATTTTGTTTATCATTTTCACCTTTATTTTCAGCGACATTCTCTTGTTCAATTTGTTGATTATCTTCTTCTTTCTCAGATTTTAATAAACTATTTTTACACCCAAATAGAAGTAAACTTGCGAATAAAGCGACAAATAAAATCAAACAGATATTTTTTTTATCCATGATATTTTCTCTCCTTTTTTATTAAAACTTCCTAATAGTATGAAGTTTAGTAAATAAATACTTATAAACAGTATATCAAAAAATAAAATAAATAACATTTTATTTTATTAAATTTTATAATCAAATAACTCTTTCTTTAAAAGATTTTTATTGCACTGAAAAAAGTGGGTACAAGCATTCCCCGGGCTGTTTAGAGAGAATTGAAAGGGAGAATAGAAATTCCTCATTTATTTTCCTCTTTTAATTTGTTATATTTCCACTGTACTCAAAAAGCATTTGCCTCTACACATTTTTGATAAATCTACTTTCAGTAGCTACCATTTATACTAAACCGGCTTTTTTTAAATTTCCAAGATGAACATCATTGGTTTTTGCATAATATGCTTCTCCGGAAGCACTGTGGCAAAAATAAAAATATTCTGTATTATCAGGATTTAAAGCTGCATAAATTGCCTGCATACCGGGATTGCATATCGGCCCGGGGGGTAAGCCCGTTATTTCATAAGTGTTATAATTGCTCTTAAATGTAGAGACAATGTTGTCTGGAACAGTATTTTTAGTTTTATAAGGATACCAAATTGTAGAATCTATGCCGAGTTTTGAGAGCCCATATTCCTTAAATTTGTTTAATCCATTTTCTGAAAGAGTTTCAAGGCGATTATAAATTACGGAAGAAACTTTATACATATCACTTTTATCTGCTGCTTCTGCTTGAATCAAAGAGGCAATATTTATAATTTCATCAAGACTTTTTCCCTTTTCCTCAGAAACATATTTTATGCTTGTCTTCTGTTCGTATCCCTCTATACTGTTTAATTTAATAAGCTTCCTTTGGAAATTATTTAAAAATCTTTTTATAACACTGCTTGTATCTTCATTTTTATAAAATTCATAAGTATCAGGGAATAAATAACCTTCCAGTTTGTAAACTCTATCTTTTTTATTTTTTATTTCTTTAAGAAAATCATATTTTTCATCAAAATCATCCGATTTACATTTTTCAAGAAATTCTTTACTTTCACACACGTTGTTTTCACTCAAAATATCTGCATATTCCTGGAGATTTAATCCTTCCCTAAATGCAATCTCTACAACATCTTTATCCGTTTCATGACTTTTCATTTTATTAATTAAAACTTGATAATCCATATTTGCACTGAGTTCATACGTGCCTGTCACAAATCCTTTAGAATTTTTAGTCATTATGGCATATATTTTAAAGAAAAATTCTTGTTTAATTATTCCTTTATCTTTAAGTATTTTTGCAACCATATCAACATTTGCCTTTTCCGGAATATCTATGGTTACAACACTGTTGTCTGCACCAATTCCCAACATATCGTTCATAGCAACCATTGCATATCCGGCTAAGAGTACGGCAATCAGAGTCAAAAATACAATCCAAATCACTCTAAATAGAATTTTATTTTTTTTAGGCTTAATAATTACTGTTTCTTTTCTATTTTTAGAAATTTTTTCATCATCTTGAGATAGTATATCAACGCCCTCTTCCATATCTTCGAAAAATTCTATTGTTTCTTGATTTGCCCTTTCTTTTTCATCTTTTTCCCTTTTATATTGTCTTGTCTTATATGAATCTAAATTATCCGAATTTTCTCCTTTTAAACTTTTTTGAAGCTTTTCCTGCAAAATTTTTTGAATTTCCATGCTGATATCATTACTTTTTTCTCCCTTTGCACTTTCCTCCTTCTTATTTTCTTCTTTCTCACTTTCTCTATTATTAGCTTCTTCTATATAATTCTCATACTTAGCTTTTTCTGAGATTCTTTTTTTCGTATAAAATTCATCTGTTTGTTTTTCATTTTGATTATTTACATGATATAAAAAACTATTTTTTTCTTCCGGGCTTTTCATATTTTCAATTTTTATATTTTGAGTTTTTATTTTTTTATTCCCTATTTTTTCAATTTCCATTTTTTTCAGCTTTTTGTTTTTTAATTTTTCTTTTTTACGCTCTAACCTTTTAAATCTTCTAAGCCTTTTTTCTTCTTTTTCCTCTTTTTCTTCTTTTTTCATAACAGCTTTTCTCCTTAGACTCAATATCTCCTAAATTTTGGAATTCTGTTCCTCAATCTATATGGTCCTTCACCATAGGTATGTATTCTTTTAATATATTTATCATTAACAAGAATATCGACAGGTCTATCGTATTTGCCTTTTGGAAGATAAAATTTCATACAATTACTATAACAAATGCCTACCTTAATTCCTCTGAATTTTTGGAGAAATCTATCATAATATCCATGTCCATACCCTAACCTGTATCCGTTTTGATCAAAGCAAAATCCCGGAACTATACAAAGACCGCCTAAAAAAGTTTTATATATTTCACATTTTTCCTTGATAGGTTCATACAGCCCAAAAGCTCCTTTTTCAAGGTCCCCCATTGAACGTATATAGTAAAAATCCATACTTCTGTCGTCGGTATTACACCGAGGGACAGCTACTCGTTTACCTTTTTTCCATGCATCGCACATAATCTCATATGTTGATACTTCGATTTTTTTTGAAACATACACTAAAATATCTCTGTTTCTTTTATATTCGCTAAGTGAACTTAATTTGTGTAAAATTCTTTCATCCATGAACTTCTTTTCTTTGGGATTCATATTTTCGCGAATTGCTCTGTATTTTTTTCTTAAATCAATTTTAAATAATTTTAAATTCCTCATATTTATTGAATAGACAACCTTATGATTTCAGTTGCCCTTTCCCCTACAAAAATTTCAAGCAATTTAAGCGAAAACTCCAGAGCCGCACCGGGACCTTTACCCGTTACGATTTTTCCATCCAAGCAAACTCTACTGTCTACAACTTCTGCTCCAGTAAGTTCATTTTCAAAGCCCGGATAACAACATGCTTTTTTCCCTCTAAGAAGTCCCATTCTTCCCAATATCATCGGTGCCGCACAAATAGCTCCGATAATTTTATCGTTTTCAAAACAATAATTGATTAAATTTTTGACTTTATTACTTTTAAACAAATTTTCCGCACCGGGCATTCCACCCGGAAGAATAATTCCTTCTAAATTATTTTCAGATATCTCATCAATATTTAAATCACATTCTATACGCACTCCACCCGCTCCAACCGGATTTTTTGAAGTTACTCCCACTGTCTTCACTTCAAGCCTTGCTCTTTTAAGAATATCGGTAGGAACAATAGCCTCCATTTCTTCAAAGCCGTCCGCCAAAAATACATAAATCATATAAATTCCTCCAATTATTTTACACTGTAAACCTAAAATAAAAAATTCTTTGTCTTTGTCGTGATTTTATAACAATTAAATAAAGTTTCATAAAACTTTTTAGTATACAAATATCCATGGTTTTATTCTTTTATCAATCACCGTTTAATTATTATACGTCTAAAAATTTACCGGTAACTTACCTTTATTAAAATATAATTTTCCCCAATATTGCACAGATTATATATACTAATCAAAATATTTTCCACCATTTTAATCCGGATTGATTTAAAAATAAATTCACAAAAGTTAAAAAATTTTTCCGTCGCTCTGTCTATTATAGTCGTTTGTAAAATTATAAAATATAATAAATTAATAAAGTAAATTAATAAGGTAAATTACATTTCAAACGGCAGATAATAAAAAAGGTAAAGAAAAGGATAAATTAAGAGGATAAATTAAGAAAATAAATAAAAATACAACAGAAAATATCGACTCTTTTCTTTGGCTCTTTTGAAAAAAACAAATCCTATTTCACATTATTTGTAATAAAAAAGCAGAATCATACCTTTATCTTGCAAAAAAATTTGTTTTTTCTAATTTGACTAAAAAGTACTCTAAATTAAAATTGACTTCATTAAAAAATGATAAAATAAATTTTTTGTTTTACGCATTTAGGTCTATTTAATTAAGTCTGTAAAATTTGACTTAATTTTATATAACAAACAATCTATTATATTGGTACCCCTTAGTAACAATAAGCTCTAAATAATTATTATATGTTAACTCTCGACAAATTTCAATAGCTTTTGGAATTTATTTTTTATAATTAAAACAATTTCTTGATGAATTTCTTCCATAGGTTTTAATTGTCCGTTTTCAACACATTTTATTACATTCCAACCACACCGCACTGAAGTATATTCAGCAGCCTTTTGGCACATCCTAAGAAAATCTAAATTTGCCTCATGTAAATCTTTTTTTGACAAATCTCCTTTATATCTCTTGTTCATAAGTTCCTGAGATACCTCTATCGGGACATCAAGATAAATAACTTCATCCGGTCTGGGGAGGCCCAATTTATCGTATTCATAATCATGTATCCACTCTAAATAGGAATCCCACCGGCTTTTTTCAACTTTTGGCATCTGATAAAGAAAATTAGACGAAGTATACCGATTTGCAATAATCCATTTCCCATTTTCATAATCTTTTTGCCACTCTTTTTTAAAACTTGAAAAACGGTCTACAGCAAAAAAGGATGAAGCGGCATAAGCATTTACATTAAATGGGTCAGAGCCAAATTCTCCATTCAAATACATTTTTACAAGTGCAGATGAATTCGATTCATAGTTTGGAAAAGACGCGTATACTACTTTTTCGGGAATTTTGTCATTTATGTAATTATATAAAAGTTGGGCTTGAGTTTCCTTCCCGCTGCCATCGAGTCCCTCTATGTCTATTAAGATTCCTCTCATTTTAGGTTCTCCTTAATTTTTTCAAATTCTCGTCTGACTTCATCAGGTTTTTTGCAAGACATTTTACCTTCCTTGCAAGCTCCTCTCACGCATGTTGGACCCGCATTTCTAAAAATATTCGGTGCCACATTTGAAACAAGCCTAAGCATTTCTTTTGCAAGTTCTCGAATTTCCCATTGTGCACGGGCACAACATCTGAGAGAAAAAAAGTTAAGAAGACTTCTTGCATTAAATGTGCATATAATTTTAGTCTCACATGCATTCGGTAAAACAAAGCGTGCATCTTCTATTGCTTTTTTTTCAGCTTGTCCCAATGCTTGCTTTTCGTCCATACCGGCCGAAATAAAATCTTTTTTATGTTTATCCGTTAATATCTCAGTCAATTTATCATAACTTTCCTGAGCTTTTTTCATCGCAGATAAAAATTCTGTTTTTGCCTCAGATAAACTCTCTATTTCAGGAGGAATTACATATTCAAACTGCCTTTCCTTTACATATCTCTGACTTTGAACGCTATAAGAGGCTATTCTGTGACGTGTAAGCTGAGCAAGGAGTGCCCTTGATATTCCCTCTATCCCAAAAGTGAAACTTACATGCTCTATGGGACTTTCATGCCCAACCTGTGCAAGCATATTTACAAATTTGCTCACCTTTTCATCTGTAAGTTTTTCTCTTGTTTCACCTATGGAACACGATGAATAACACAGTCTTGCTGCAGACGCTACAAGCTTCTCTGCATTAGGGGTATACGACATTAACTCTACCTTTAACAATTCAAAAACTCCTCCTTTTATTTTGCACATATAGCAATCGGCAGTTAAAAAGGGCAAAATCGCATTCTTAAACAAAAAGATAAATAAAAACTATACGCTGTACTTAGTGGTTTACATCATTTTTGTATTTTAAAACACACTTGTCTCTCTTTTTAACTGTTTTAACTATAACATAAATCAGTAAAATTTATCTAAATAATTAATATTAGGCCTCCTGAGAATATACATAAAAGATTAAATATTAAGCCTTGTCTGAAAAATAAAACAAACTATATATTTTAGGGCATGTTCACACGAAATAAAGCATCAAAAATAAAGGCCAAATAGATA
>CAQJOC010000024.1 GCA_948815685.1 uncultured Eubacteriales bacterium
CACCGCATCATAATACACGTCGATTTTTTGATAGCGGTAACTATATTCGCTATTTTAGCAGCAACGATACCAAGTCGTTTATACCTTCTGCCATTGATTACTCCACATACTTTCCGGCCTCGAGGTGCATAACCATACTCACGATATAGGTAGGTATCTATGTCACTTTCGCTACAACCGAGTGCTTCCGCCATTTATGACTGGTACGAATCCGGATTTTGTGCCACGTATGCCTTTAATTTTTCCGGGTCTATTTTTCTATAACTTCTATGAAGTTCTTTCTTTTACAAGTTTCCTGTTTTTTTATACTGTCTTTCCCATTTTTGTATTGTCGATCTTGCTACATTGAATACTTTATGCGTTTCCTTTAGCGTATGACCACTTATCCTATATTCTATTGTCCGTTCTTTGTATTTTTTAAATAACTCATTTCTTCATTTTACTATCTTATTACCCCTTTTTTAACCACGCTGACTATAACTCTATAAATTCCAAAATTCTCGTAAAGCGACAAAAAATATGTAGCAAAAATTTTCACCTGTGTCCAGAAAAGTCAATGGAAAAAGTTATTAATCAGGACCGTACAGTCTTCTTGCGATCTGCGTAATTCTACTACACAAATCTTGGTTCTCCCTGACCAACAATCCCGGAAGTATCAAATCCTTCATTCTGCAAGTCGCTTTTCTCTGTCGGTAAGTTCCATTCCGGCATACGGAGGCAATGCTCTGATTTTAGAACTCATAGACCTAGCTTGACTATCACAATGCGCTATCAAGTATCTCAGATTCTGATTGTTGCCGGCCTCGATTTCTATCTGCCCATTTTCATCCACTTTATACGTATCTAACCGAATATTTTTATAGAATTTAGTCTCGTTAACATGCTGACGTATTTTTTTTAAAAACTCTTCAACCACACGCCCTTCACCATTAAGAAGCTCTCTGAATCGCTTAATAAGCTTAATCATAAAACTTGTAGCCCATATGCGTTGATCAGAATCAGCAGGAACAACGGCTGAAACAACAGCCCCTTGTAAAATCCCAAAACTTTCTGCACTTTGATCGGTAAAAGTCCCATCTGTATTTTTATTTGCATCAACTAAATATGCATTAACTAACGCGTCTCTAACCTTTTTAAATTCATTTTTGACATTGGACTCTGAATTTTCTAACAAAGCATCATATAAATTATCCAGTTTATTTTTTAACTCTGATGTATTTGACATATATATCAACCTTTCTTTAATTAATATTTTGAATATAGTATATATTAATAATTTAAAAATATTAATCCTTTTATGGCTTTTATACAAATAAAATTTAATTTGATTCGTGATTGTTCATAAAAATCATTTATAAAATATCTTAAATATCATCATTTTTATGCGGTACAAACCGATAATATAAAAAGTTTAAAGCCGTAAGTCTGCTAAAATAGATTGTTCGTTTATACAAGTAAAGGAAAAATGTTAAGGAAACACCTCACAAAAATCAGCTTTGAAATTTTAATAACTTTGATAAACATCAATTTTAGTCACATATCAATGGAATTATTGTAATTAAATGAATATTTATGTCGAGTTATCACATAAATATACCGAGAGGTAGGATATAAATTGGCACTACTTAATCTTTGTACGGTATTTCCTTAAAAAATAACTTATATTCTTTAACTGGTTGACTATATGTAAACTTTTTAGCAATTATTTTCAATTTTAATAATTTATATATCAAATAATATGTTAGTATTACATTAAATAAATATACAATCTAAACTAAATTCAGCATGAATAATTAAAGATTACACTTCTTGATTTTTGCGAAAAAATTTGATATTATATAAAATATAATAAAAATTTGGCGGTGCTTTTTTGATGGACAATGAGTTAAAAGAAAAGTTTATAAAATTAAGAAAAAATTTGTTGGAAAAAAGCTTTTCTAAGATGAATGATAAACAGTTGGAAGCGATTTTTTATGTAGAGGGACCACTGATGATTCTTGCGGGAGCAGGAAGTGGAAAAACGACTGTCATAGTGAATCGTATAGCAAATATGATAAGATACGGAAATGCATATAATAGTTGCTTTGTTCCGGAGGATTTAAACGAAGAAATTATTGAAAAATTGGAAAAAGCTTTATCTGAGAATGGAAATATCGGAGAATTTGATTATTTACTTAAAGTAAATCCTGTAAATCCTTGGAATATTTTAGCAATAACATTCACAAATAAGGCCGCCAATGAATTAAAAGATAGGCTGATTTCTCTTATCCCTGATGGAAAAGGAAAAGATGTTTGGGCGTCAACTTTTCATTCGACGTGTGCAAAGATATTGCGTATACACGCTGAATCTATCGGATATAGCAGGCATTTTACCATTTATGATGCAGAGGACACCAAAAAACTTATAAAAGAATGCCAAAAATCTTTAAAAATAGAAGAAAAAAATTTACCTTGTAAATCGATATCTTATGAGATATCTTCCGCTAAAGATAGGCTTTTAAATCCGACAGAGTTTGAAAAAAGCGCAAAAGGCGATTTTAGATTTTGCCAAATTGCGGAAGTTTATAAAATATATCAAAAGCGTTTAAAAGAAGCTGACGCAATGGATTTTGACGACTTAATTACAAATACGGTTAAGCTATTTAAAGAACACCCTGAAATTCTTGAAAAATATCAAAATCGGTTCAAGTACGTTCTTGTTGATGAATTTCAAGACACTAATTTTGCACAAAGTGTTCTTGTTGATTTAATTGCGAAAGCGAATAACAATTTATGTGTAGTTGGCGATGACGACCAGAGTATATACAAATTCAGAGGTGCCACAATTGAAAATATAATTAATTTCGAAAAAAATCATCTGGGCACGAAGATAGTAAGATTGGAGCAAAACTATCGTTCCACTAAAAATATATTAAATGCTGCAAACTGTGTTATTCAAAATAATTCAAATCGAAAAGGCAAAACTTTATGGACAAATAATCCCGAAGGAGAAAAAATTTTTGTTCATACAGCATATAGTGAACACGATGAAGCTAATTATATTTTAGGGATAATTCAGAAAAAAGTTGAAGAAGGCGTTCCTTATTCCGATTTTGCGGTTCTTTACAGAATGAACTCGCAGTCAAACGTAATTGAAAAAACATTTGTTAAGTCGGGTATTCCTTATAGAATGCTTGGAGGCGTCAAGTTTTATGAACGCAAAGAAGTAAAAGATATGATTGCTTATTTGAGTGTGATTAACAACCCATATGATGAAGTTCGCTTAAGGAGAATAATTAATCAACCGAGGCGTTCAATAGGAGAAAGAACAATTTCTCAAGCAGTGGAGATAGCCCATTCTGAAAATTTGAATTTAATAGATGTTATAAAAAATGCATCCGCTTATGACACACTTCAAAGAGTGGCTTGCAAATTAGAAGTTTTTTCGAGTATGCTGGAAGAATTAATTGCTGCGGCTAAAAATCCATTGGTGTCTTTGCATGAGCTTTATCAAATGGTTTTAGACAAAACGGCTTATATAGAATTTTTACAAACAGATAAAGAAGACTGCAAGAACAGAATAGAAAATACAAAAGAACTTATGAGTAATATAATAAAATATGAAGAAGAAAATGGAGAAGAGGCAACTCTTTCAGGATTTTTAGAAGAAGTTTCTTTGTTTACGGATATTGATAATTACGATGAAAATGCAGATTGTGTAGTTATGATGACAATGCATTCAGCGAAAGGTTTAGAATTTCCTATAGTATTTTTGCCCGGTTTTGAAGAAGGAATTTTCCCCGGAATTCAGGTTACATTTGACGAATCGGAAGTGGAAGAAGAACGAAGGCTCGCTTATGTTGGAATCACAAGAGCTAAAAAAGAACTTTATATTTTAAACTCTGATAGTAGAATGATTTTCGGAAGTACATCCCATAATAAGCATTCACGGTTTATCGATGAAATATCTGAAGATTTAATAGAAAAAAGTAAATCAAGAGATTGGAAAAAGATGGACCCAAGCGAAGATAAACCCCAGTCCGCTCAGGAAATTCGGATTAAATCCACTATTGCTGCCAGACACTTTGGTCAAGTCGTCGGAGGTGTACAGAGTAGTCAAGCATTTAACATCGGAGACTCGGTAAGTCATGGAAAATTCGGAAGAGGAAGAATATCCTCTGTAACTAAAATGGGAACAGATGAAATGTTAGAAATAGAATTTGATGATGCAGGAATTAAGAAATTAATGGCTAATTATGCAAGGCTTAAGAAAGAAGTCTGATTAAAAAGTTATGATTAAAATTTTCATATCTCAATATATGTAATATAAAATAATATTAAAATTTCTACAATTAGAAAAATTCAGCAAAATATTTAATTTTGTGAATAAGGGATATTTTTTATTAGTATTCTTTTATATGAGTTGTCTTATTTTAACTTTTTATTTTTCAGACAAGCCCATAATATAGTAAACTAACTTGAAAAATGTGTAGCTAAAAGTTTATTACTAAATGGTATGGAGCTATAATATGAGGTTTATTGTCGAATAACTTAGAAGCTAAATTAATATTTTACTGAAAAAAGATTACAGGTATTCCCTCAGGATTCTGTCTAAGCTGTTTGTTTATAGGAAAGCAGGGAAAATCGGATTCCTCGCTTTATTTTTTTATTTGCCGTTTTTTGTTCCTTTTTTTCATCTGGCAAACGTGAACAAGGAGAATAATAAGAAATAAATATTTACAAAATTTAAATTAATGTTATAATAATGAGAAGATATTAAAAATTTAAATATAATTGTATTTACCTACCAAACACAGTTATATTTTATGATTTTTATATTATTTCCTATGTAATATTATTAAATTTTTATAATATTACAGGTAAAAAATATAATTTTATATATGAATGGAGTTCGACAATTATGGGATTGATTAAAGTTTTAATTGCATTTGCGGTTGTAGGCGGAATAGCTGCTGTCACGGTTCCGCTTATTAAAGTAAGTGTAAAAGCAATTATGAAGCAAAAAATAAAAGACAAACTTACTGAGCTTGTAAATGAAATAGATTTTTCTGAAAAATTAACTCCTAAAAAGACTGATTTTTCTAAAAATCCTCCTAACTCAAATTATCCTGTTTCGGCAAGTTTTGAAGTCCCGAAAAATTCTTCCGTATCTGATAAAGATTACCCTCAAAAGACTACTGTGCAACCATTGCCTGAACATAAAAAAGAAAATAAGTTTTATAAAATGTATGGAAATTTAATGAGCCTTTATAGAGAAAAAATGCAAAAGTTTTCTGCAGAATGGTCAGATGCGGAACGTCGAGGGGATGTAATACAGAAAGCAGATATGGCTCATGAATATCTTGTTACGGTTAAAGACATGATTATGGATAAAGTGGCAAGTACATTTTATGATTTACCTGATAAGGAACGTTCAATTTTGATAAATAAATGTGCTGATATAATTTGGGATTATAAATTTAAGGGAATTAAATTTGTCAAATGGGCCGAAAAAATAAATAATTCTGATAAGGAATGTTCTCCTGAAGAAATGATTGCTTTCTTTAAAGAATTTAGACCAGTCTTTGAACATTTGATAACTGACCTTGACAGGCGTCTTAATGAAATATAAGTCAAATAGGTAAATATAAATTTAATAAGTTTGTCTTTTATTTTTGGCACGATGTTTTGCGTGCACACTATTATTAGGCCTTGTCTGAAAAATAAAACAAACTATATATTTTAGCTAATTCTATAGATGAATCGAAGAAAATTAGTTCATAAACATAAGAATTTAGTTTTAAAGAATTCCCAAAAAACTTTTAAAATTGCTGATATTTTTATATCAAACTTTCAACTGAGCAATATTTTTTTCGTATCTACTAATTATCCCACTTTATCTCTTTTTATTTTTCAGATAAGGCCTGTATAAATTTTTCTAATTAGTGTAAATTTCTGTATTCTCCACTTAATACAAGTGGAGAAATTATCTGTTATTTCATTTTTATATGAATTTTAAAACTGACATGTTCATATACTTAGAATACATGATTAGTTGGTACTCTTTACTTAGCTTTTTTTAATTTTTGACTCATAGAAAAAGAAAAATTTTTTCCACTTATTTCGTTAGCATTACCGATTAAACCTTTGCGGTTCAGGTATTTCTTAAAGCCTAATCTTTTTAATATGTAAATTTTTTTATTTTCTATCTAAATTCCTCTTTTGATTCTCAATTTTAACTCTGCTAATTTTTGCAAAATAAATTAACATTTTAAAAAATCATAATTCTCTTTTTTAGTTTATTTTACTATAAAATCTAATAATTTCAGGTGAATAGCTTTGTTTGTAATAAGAGTAAAAAAAGGATTTATTATAACATTATTTTTAGGGATTTTCGCATTTATAGGGATTCTTTATTTTTCATTTAGTTCTATTTATATTGCCAACTCAGATGTAAACGAAGTAAAACAAGATAAAAATTCCAATGAAAATAATGAAAACAGCTCTCACTCTGATAAAAAGAAAAAATTTATAAAATACGTAGAATTTACACCCACTTATGAGGTCTTAGAAAGGGCAATGAACGAGGACATAAAATCTCAAGAACATGATATAAAAATAAATTGGATAGAACTGCTTGCCTATCTTGCAAGTATATACGGAGGAGATTTTAAAAGATATAAAGACTCTGACATGGATAAATTAATAAGTGATATAAAAGAAGGAAAAAGTATAGAAAGCAATTCTAAAAATTCAAAGCTTTACAAGTATTATTTAGAGGCATATTCTGCTGTGTTGGGAGGTTTTTTAGGAAAATATAAAATGCAAAAAGACCCCGACGACAAGGATATAAACAATTGGGAAGAAAAATATGGGCTAAAGGTATTTTCGCCTATAGCTAAATCGTTTCCTTTTTGCCATTATGATGATTTTGGGGCTTCAAGGTCTTACGGATATTCCAGACCACATTTAGGACACGACCTTATGTCTGCTACAGGGACACCTGTTATCGCTGTGGAATCCGGAATCGTCGAAGCTATAGGTTGGAACCAATACGGAGGATGGAGAATAGGAATAAGAAGTTTTGATAAAAAGCGGTATTACTACTATGCACACTTACGCCAAAACAAACCATATCACGTCGATATTGCAGAGGGAAAAACTGTTAAAGCCGGAGATGTAATAGGTTATGTAGGTAGAACCGGATATAGTTCAAAGGAAAATGTAAGTAATATTTCACAAAGTCATCTCCATATTGGATTAGAACTTATTTTTGATGAATCTCAAAAAGAGTCTAATAATGAAATATGGGTCAATCTTTATGAAATAACAAAGCTTTTGGAAAAAAACAGGTCATCTGTAAGAAGAGACAACAGCACTAAAGATTATTATAGAAATTTAGACATTTGGGAACCGGAAGTTTAATTCTGTGAAATATCTTAAAATAATCAAAGCTAAAAATTAATATTTCATCCGACATGGTTAATGTTTACACTAAAAACTTTATGGTAAAGTTTCTACTTGCTATGATAAACTTGATGTTATATATTTTTAAGTTTTAACTTTAGCTCTGAGCTTTGATGCAATTTTTATTAAAAAAGCACTATATTTCGTTGACTATATCTGTTCTCAAGTGTATAAATATTTTTGAGCTTGTTCCCAGGTTAGAGGAGGATTATTTTGTGAATTTACCATAGCACCGATTAAATTTTTTATACCAAGAATTTGATCATCAGTACCATTAAATTGTGGGTTCGTTTCACGGAATATTTTACAAATGTCATTGTCTGTTTTATCACATGTAAAAATAGGCAAATGAGGTTCGCCTTTGAAAAGTATATTTTGCAGCGTCAAGCCTAAGGAGTAAATATCGTGATTTTTAGCTTCTTCAAAATTGTTTGCTTTATCATTATGGCTATAATAAGACTCACTTCTTATGATCTGTTCTCCCGCATCAGTATATTCTTTACCAGTCTGAGACCTATCATAATCAAAAAATTTATATACAGGAGATTCTGAAGTTCCAAAAGCAAGAATATTATTAGGCTTTATGTCTTGATGTGCAATGCCATTTCTATGAAAATAATTTACACCGTTATATAATTGAAATGTCATATTTTTTACATCTTCATAATTTTTCACACAAATAACTTTTCTTTTGCCGATATCTCCTAATTCAGAAAAAGGAGTAACTATAATAGCCCAATTTTCAGTTTCATAGATGTAGTCTGGGATAAGAATATTTTGATTGTCTTGATCTTTTTTTATACATTCAATCAAATACTTATTTTTATTCAACTCGTTTTCAAAACTGTTGTCTAAACATACCCTATTCCGTAACGATTTACATAGAGCTTTAACAGCGACAACTTTTCCGTCTTTTTCTCCTTTGAATACGAGTGTATCATGATCCTCTTCGATCACCTCAAATATGTTTATACTTGTCTTTTCCCCATTTTTTTCTATAAAATGTAATGTACGACCAACTCCAAGACCTGGATCGGTGTTCCCAGGTTCGACAAATTTTTCTATAGGTTTATATTTCTGCCATTGCCCCCAATTTGTAACATTTAAACTATTAAAAGGAAAATCTCTTCTCATATCGACATTTAAATTACAGTTTTCTAATGATATGGGAATAAAATAAGTGCCTTGAATACTACGCATGACTTCGATATGATTTTTGTTTAGAGTTATTGTTTTTCCAGGTTTTAGTGTCCATGCCGGACATTCAGAATCCGGACGATTAAAATTTTCTTCAACCTCTTTTTTGGCGCGTTCTTCAGGAGTCATGTTAATTTCAGGATTAGGCTGCCCTGCTTGTTCTTGACCGGGTTCACTTTCTTTATCCCCACCTCCATTGGGGTATGCGAGAACATTGAAAACAGGGATTGCTAATATTGAGGCTACAGTTACAACAAGTTTACCAATTTTATTAAATTTTTTAATTTTACGTTTCATTAAGTACTCTCCCATAAAAGCAATATTTTAAATTTCATTTTTATTATAACATAATTTTAATATTTTGTAAATAGTAAAATAATTAAAAAATAAAATTATCAAAAAACACTATAAGGTATTCAAATGAAAACATTTATTAATTCAGTTCCTTAAAATGGCTAGTTCAGCGAAAAATAATACAATATTATGCTAAATTTTTCTATTTTATAAAGGAGGAAATTTTTTGCTTTATAATGATTTAAAACAATATGTTGGCAAAGGAATGGCCTCATTTCATACACCGGGCCACAAAGGTTTTAAAATATTTAATGAACCTATTTGGAATTTAGATTTAACAGAACTTCCAGAAACAGATAGCCTTTTTGAAGCAAGTGGAATTCTTTTTAAAGCTGAGGAAAGAGTAAAAATTCTGTTTGGTTCGGATAAGAGCTTGATTTCAGCCGGCGGAAATACTCTTTGTATACAAACAATGCTAAGATTAGCTTCTTTGGATAGAAAAAGAATGTTAGCAGGGCGAAATATACATAGAGCGGCTATTGGTGCAATGGCTCTTTTGGGAATTCAACCTGAATGGATTATTCCTGATAAAGATGCAGGTTTTTCTCTTCCAGGGAGAATAAATTCTGAAAAAGTTGCACATAACCTTGACAAAATCAAAGTTCCGAGTGCTGTTTATATTACTAGCCCAGATTATTATGGAGTTCTTTCCGATATACAAAATATCGCGATAGAATGCCGAAAGAGGGATGCTTTACTTATTGTTGACAACGCACATGGAACTCACCTTAAATTTTTAAAAAATTCGCTTCATCCTCTTGATTTAGGTGCTTCAATGTCGGCAGATTCAGCTCATAAAACTCTTCCTGTTTTAACTGGGGGAGCATGGCTTCACATAAAGGGTCAAAATTTAGCACAAAGAGCGAAAGAAGCTATGGCTCTTTTCGGTTCAACAAGTCCGTCTTATCCTATTATGTGCACCTTAGATCTTTGTACTAAATACCTTTTTGAAAGAGGCAAAAAGGATTTTTGGGAGTTATCTGAGCAATCTGAAAGAATTAAAAAAATTGCACAAAGAAAAGGAATGCTTGTACCACAAGGGCAATGTGACCCTACGAGAATCACATTTTCCGCACAACCTTTAGGATACAGCGGCAAATATATGTCAAAATATTTAAGGATTAATGGAATTGAACCTGAATTTTGTGATGAAAATTACGTTGTGCTTATTCCGTCACCGTTTAACTCTCGTGAAGATTGGAATCGTTTGGAAAGGTGTATTTCAGATATAAAGCCTAAAAGAAATGTAAATTTTGAAAAAAAATTAAAAGAGTATTCAAAAAATATTTTTATTCCGAAGGCACATTTAACACTTCGTGAAGCTATTTTTGCAAATCACAAAAAAATTCCCTTAGAAAATGCCTTAGGGAAAATCGCAGGAGATATTATTTGTCCTTGTCCGCCGGGAGTCCCTGTTGTTATGCCAGGAGAAATTATTGGAATATATGAAAAAGAAGCTTTGAAGCGATATGGAATTTCTGAAATATGTGTAGTAAAATAGATTTATAATTCAGCACAGCCTTAAAAATACAGACCTTTTTATACCGTTCGCTGTCATACTGTACGATTAACCTATGAATTTCGTATTTTTTAAATTTGGCTTGAGGGTAACACCTCATAGTAGTAAAAGAAGAGAAAAAGTGATAAAATATGAGTAGAAAATTAAAATTAACACCAAATATATGATGAATTAATAGAAAATTATACAGACAAAAAAATATTTATTATAATTGATGTAATAATAACTAATAGGGCGTGGAACTAAATGACGTCGAAGGAAGCCAAAAGACTTATTTTAACCTATCGGAATAAAATAGAATACCATAATAAAAAATATTATGACGAAGATTCTCCTGAAATTACCGACGATGATTATGACAAATTGCTTCGTGAACTTGAAAATTTGGAAAATGAATTCCCTGAATTTCAGACAAAAGATTCTCCAACAAAAAAGGTAGGCGGAAATTCATCAAATAAATTTTCTCCCGTTGTTCATCGTGTAAAAATGGAAAGTCTCCATGATTCTTTTTCAGAAGAAGAAATTATAGCATTTGATACAAGAGTCCGAAGTTTAATAAAAAATCCCACATATGTCGTAGAACCTAAGATAGACGGACTTTCCGTAGCACTTGAATATAAAAATGGAAAATTTGTCCGTGGTTCCACACGTGGGGATGGCACTGTAGGTGAAGATATTACAGAAAATTTAATGATGATAAAATCAATACCTTATGAGCTTGTAGAAAAAGTACCTTTTCTAGAGGTCAGAGGAGAAGTATATATGCCTAAAAAAGGATTCGCTGCATTGGTTAAAAAGCAGGAATCCGAGGGACAAAAGACTTTTAAAAATCCGAGAAATGCGGCAGCTGGTTCTTTACGACAAAAAGATTCAAAAATTACAGCACAGCGTGAGCTGGATATATTTGTTTTTAATATACAAGATTTAAAAGGAAAGAAAATATCCGGACACAAAGAATCGTTAGAGTATTTAAAAAGTTTAGGGTTTTCCATTATGCCGTTTTACAAATACTGTGAAAGCGTCGAAGATGTACTCAAGGAGATTCGAAGGATAGGAAACATAAAAAATAATCTCGATTTCCAGATAGATGGAGCAGTCATAAAAATTGACTCTTTTGAATACAGAAAAACGCTTGGCAGCACTTCTAAATTTCCCAAATGGGCTGAAGCGTTTAAGTACCCACCGGAGGAGAAAGAAACAAAGCTTTTATCTATTGAGATAACTGTCGGGAGAACAGGAGTATTAACTCCTACCGGAATATTTGATCCCGTTTTTTTATCAGGAACGACAGTCAGCAGAGCTTCGCTCCATAATGAAGATTTTATAAAAGAAAAAGGAATAAAAATAGGAGATACAGTGATTCTCAGAAAAGCCGGAGAGATTATTCCCGAAGTGATAAAAGTTAAGAATCACGGAATTAATTCTGAACCATTTTCAATGCCTAAATTTTGTCCGTCATGCGGTTCTTTAGTTGCACGCGAAGAAGGAGAAGCAGCTTATAGATGTAATAATACAGATTGTCCCGCACAAATTGTAAGAAATATTATTCATTTTGCCTCAAGAGATGCAATGGATATTGATGGAATGGGAGAGTCAATGGTTGAATTGCTTTCAAAAAATGGATTGATATCTTCCCCTGCCGACCTTTATAATTTGAAAGCTGAAACTCTTTCAAAGCTGGAACGTATGGGTGAAAAATCAGCAGATAATTTAATAAAATCCATAGAAAAATCTAAAGGCAGAGGTCTTGAAAGGCTCATTTTTGCACTTGGGATACGTCATGTAGGGAAAAGAGCGTCTAAACTTCTTGCTAGGCGATTCAAAAATATTGAAGCCCTTGAAAAAGCCACAGCTGAAGAAATTTCCTTAATTGAAGGACTTGGAACAGTCATCGGGAAAAGTGTAGTTTCGTATTTTTCTTTGTCTGAGACAAAAAATCTAATTGAAAACTTAAAAAATTTCGATATTAAAATGGTATCGGAACAAAATGAAGATACAGAAACAAATGGGGGAAAACTTCAGGGAAAAACGATAGTTTTAACAGGAACATTAAAGAAGCATACAAGAAATGAAATGACTGAAATTGTAGAAAGACTAGGTGGAAAGGTAGTGTCTTCAGTTTCAAAAAAAACATCTTTAGTTTTAGTTGGAGAAAATCCAGGCAGCAAATTTGAAAAAGCAAAAAATTTAGGGATAGAAATTATTGAAGAAGACGATTTTGATAGAATATATATTCAATAATTAAAAGAATTCATAATTTTTAAAATTAATTTTGTATGAAGTTTAATAAATCTCCTAAAAAATCAAAATAAAAGCTTATAATTGTAAACATCAGAAATTAAGGCAACGCCTCACAAAAATTATATAGCGACAACGCTTTGTTAAATTTTTAAACAATTTGTATAATAAATTCATATAAATATATATTAATCGCCAAGGATTTTATTATATAATTAAAAATACACCTGCAGATCGTATTTATAGTTTATAAATATGAGAGTTCTCATAAAATAACCGACAAGAAATGAAAAGAGTAGGAAAAACTAATCACGAAGGAGTGATTAGAATGATAAAATGCAAAAAATGTGGAAGTGAAAAATATGTAAAAAATGGAAAAGTTAGAGGCCAACAGAGATATTTATGTAAAGCAAGTGGA
>CAQJOC010000025.1:0-9414 GCA_948815685.1 uncultured Eubacteriales bacterium
GGACAGTGTAGAAATACTCGGTGAATATGCCTTTGCTCATTGTAAAATTAATGAAATAAAATTTCCATTAAATTTGAAAATCATAAAAGGTCATGCTTTTTATCATTGTCCTGAACTGAGTTATATAGTTTTACCTGATGGTTTGGCTGAAATTGGCGATGAGGCTTTTGCTATGTGTGAGAGTATCGCATGTATAGAAGTACCCGGAAGTGTTTTGAGTGTTGGGTCTCACGCATTTGGAGGTGCTAATCCCAATGAACTTACTAAACTTAAAAAAGTAATATGCGTAAAAGACAGTTATATAGATAACGAGAAACCATTTTTCTTTTGGGTTCAATACGGAGCTACTTATCCGGAATTTTCTTATAAGGTAGCAGGGGCGTCTGCTTCGGGCTCTATATTTGGAGAATATTCATTTATGGCTTATGCAGCTGTCGGAATCTTTTTAATAGCTATGATAGCTGGCATAGTGATCGTATTTCGAAACAATGATGGAAATAAGACGATAAATTAATTATAGTAAGTAAAGGATTGGATGAAGAATTGAAATAAGAAAATAAATAGGAAAATAAATAGGAAAATAAATAGGAAATTAAAAAATTTTAAAACAGGGGAAGCGATTGTAGTTGAACCGGATTGTCGATTATTTTAATATAGTTTGTACAGGTTTTGCTTTTGCATATGGAGCACATGTTAGTTTTAAGAAAACAGGTGTTTTGTTTCTTCAAATTATAACATGTGCTTTTGGTTGCTTTTTTTTAGGGAATATTTATGATTTATGTCGTTTTTTTTGTTTAGGTGAATATTACAAAGATATTAGTAAAAGTGGACTGGGAATCGGAGCATTGGGATATATGGGAGGACTTACTTTTTTGTTTTCTTCGTATTATGGTGCAATGGACAGAATAGGTGATGACCGGAGCGATAAATTAATTAAATTTCGTATAATTTCGCTAATTCCGTTTTTTTTTAATATATTAGTTTGTTTTATAATGTTAAGATTATCGATAAAAATAAATATTTATTTCTGGATTTGTACTTTTTTACTATCTGTAATTTCATATTTTGCTTTTAAACACATGATTTTACCTGATATTGATAATGGAATATTAAAATCCTTGAGATTTTATAATTTTTTGGTACTGACTTTTTGCATCGTCCAGAATTTATATAATATATTTTGTTTAACACAGACTGCCACATCAACTTTTTTAAAGATAATATCGGGCTGTATTATCTTGGCTATTATGCCGTCTGCCAATAGAGGGGTGAAAAAATGGTATACATAATCTTTGTATCCGTAGCTGTCCCTCTGATGATGCTTTTATTTATGGCAGAGGGACGCTCAAAGACCATTATAGGATTAGTGGTTTTGGGAATCACTTGTGCTGTATTTTCATATGAAATTAACAGTTTAATAAAAGATATATTTGAAATAAATGAATTTGATTTTAGAATTTTTATTTCACCTATGACTGAAGAATTAATAAAATTTATGGCAATTTTGTTTTTTTCATTTCCTATTTTATTTTATAACTTATCTCATAATTTAAATAAAAAGTTTTATCCTATAGAAGCTGCCATGGCATTAGGAATAGGCTTTGCGATTTTTGAAAATATTTATCTTTTGGTTGTGAGCTATAAATATGTAAATATTTTCTGGGCAATTATAAGAGGATTTTCAACAGGTCTTATGCATGGAATGACAACTGCTGCAGTAAGCTATATAATGACTTTTATAAAAAAAAGAAAACTTTTTTATACGGGAATGATGGGACTTTTATGCATTTCAATCACATATCATGGAATTTATAATTTATTGGTAGAGTCTAAATATAATTATGTAGGCTTTGTTATTCCGATATTTACTTATATTTTTTTATTTTACAAAAAAATCACAACCAGACATTCTGCCAAATTAACTTTTTAAAGTTACGTTTTCGGAATTGTTTAATCTTCTGTGTATTTTCTTTATTTCTCTTTATGACCTAATTTATTGACATTAAATATCAAAAAGTTTAAAATATTCTTGTATATTTTTATTGTAATTTTTTAAGAAAGCAAGAGGACTGCAAGAAGAAAATAAGAAATAAGAGGGAAATAAGAGGAGAATAATATGATAGAAGTATCTGGCATCTCTAAAAATTTTAAAAATTTTAAGGCTCTTGATGATATAAGTTTTACAGTGAAAGATGGAGAAATAGTAGGCCTTTTAGGGGAAAATGGTGCCGGAAAATCTACTCTTTTGAGAACTTTAAGTACTATGCTCAAACCTGATTCGGGAACTGCAAAAATTGGAAATTATGATTTGATTTCGGATTCCAAAGAAGTAAGAAAAAACATCGGAATACTTTTCGGGAGTGAAACAGGTCTGTATGAAAGACTTAACGCCCGAGAAAATTTGGAATATTTTGCAAATTTAAATGGGATATCTCACGAAGATGCAACACAAAGAATAAACGAACTTTCCGAAACTTTCGATTTTGGAAGTTATATAAATAAACGTGTCGGCACGTATTCAAGGGGAATGAAACAAAAAATCGCCATAGCCCGTGCGATTGTACATGACCCAAGTGTAGTACTTCTTGATGAGCCTGATGCAGGTTTAGATTTCAGAGCATCAAAAATAATATTTGATTTTATAGAATTTTTAAAAAAGCAAAATAAAAGTATCATCTTTTCAAGTCATTCCATTGAAAATATAAAAAATTATTCAGATCGTATTATTGTTATACATAAAGGCCGACTCATTGAAAGCTTTAATGTATCCGAATATCGGGAAAAATATACGGATAAAGAAATCAATGAAATTTTGTTTAATCTGGTTTGTGATGGTGATGAAAATGTTTAAAAATGCCATAATTGTATTTATTAAAGAAATGAAAGATATCTTGCGTGATAAAAAGACATTTTTATTTGGACTGATTATCCCGTTTTTATTAATTCCAACAATGCTTTTTGCGATAGACTATTCTATGAATTTTTTCCAAGGAGGTAAAGACAATCAAGTTTATGTTGCAATAAATAACAAAGAGAACTCTTTTTACAGATTTTGTACCGCTCATCAAAATATAAAATTTGTAGATACGGATAATCCTCAAGCAGCTTTAAATTCCGGCAGAATTTCAGCATATATAAATATTCAAGATAATATTGATGATGATATTATAAATAAAAAAAATATTGACATAGATGTCGAATTTGGAACATCCTCACTGGGAAGCATGCTTTCCGCATCCGCAATTGGATATTATAAGGAATTGTATTTAGCTCTGATTCAGTATATTACAGATAACGATTATGCGAAAAATGTTGAAGAATTAAGGGTTTTGGCAGAAGATAAAGAGTTAAATCAAAATCTTACAGAAATTTATCCGTACCAAGGGTCTCAAGATATTGGATTTAATACAAGTTCATTATATTTTAATATGCTTGTACCAATGATGCTCATTCTTTATTGTTGTATTGGTTCATCCAGTACAGCTTCAGACCTTAGTGCGGGAGAGAAGGAAAGAGGGAGTCTTGAAGCATTGTTATCTACCGGGGCGAGCAGAACATCAATAATTGTGGGAAAACTTTTTGCAACCACGGTAATGGGTCTGATAAGTGGTCTGTGTACGGTACTCGGTCTTTCGACGTATCTTATGATATCATCCGATTCCCAAATGTCACAGGTATCGGTTGCTGACGTATTAGCTTTACTGGCAACAACTTTATTTACTTCAATGTTTTTCGCCGCTGTAAATTTAGCTATTGGTGTATATTCAAAATCGTCAAAAGAAGCACAAACATATTTAATGCCTGTATCCATAATATCGCTTATTCCTACCTATTTTACTTATTCAATGGACCTCAATTCGATAAATTTAAAATATTTATGCATACCCATAGTCAATGTTATATGTATAATTAAAGAAATATTGGCAGGAGTACTGAATTTTTCTCATTTGGGAATTGTTATCGCATGGCTGATAGTTTATATTGCAATTGCTTTTTCACTTACGGCACATATGTTTAAGAAAGAAAGTGTCATTTTCAGAATATAATAAAGATTTGCGTTAATCATTAAAGTATGTATACAAATGGTTAACGCTATGTTTTGCTTTAGAGGGAGATTAATTGAAAAATATTTTTTTAAGAACTCAAATTCTTATCGGAGAAGAAAATTTTAAAAAATTAAATAAATCTAAAATTGCAATATTCGGGGTTGGAGGAGTTGGCTCATATGTCGCAGAGGCTTTAGCAAGAGCCGGGATTTTCAATATTTCACTTTTTGATTCTGATACAATAGATGAAACTAATATTAATCGCCAGATAATAGCACTGCACAGTACTATTGGGCAAAATAAAGTGGATGTAATGAAAAAACGCATATTAGATATAAATCCTGATGCCGAGGTTTGTGCCAATGTATGCTTTTATTCGAAAGAAAATTCACAGAATTATGATTTTTTTGATTACGATTATATAATAGATGCTATTGATACTGTTTCTTCTAAGCTGGAAATTATATGTAATGCGAATTTAAAAGGAGTAAAGACAATAAGCTGTATGGGAACCGGGAATAAATTAAATCCAAAAATGCTGGAAATTGATGATATATATAATACATCAATTTGTCCTTTAGCAAAAATAATGAGACATGAGCTTAGAAAAAGAGGTATTAAAAAATTGAAAGTTATCTATTCCAAGGAACCACCTATAAAAATTGCACATAAACTAAAAACTGATGATACTAAAAAAATTCCCCCGGGAAGTGTGTCATTTGTTCCGTCTGTTGCGGGAATAATGATTGCCGGGGAGGTTATTAAAGATATTATTGAGGAATAGATAAAGGGCAAAAGGTAAGGAGAAAAGGTAAAGATAAAAAAGGTTAGGAGAGTAAGAATTTGGGTATTAAAGAATGGAAAATTGCAAATCTTGATAAAGAAAAGTGTTTTGAGATGACGAAAGAATGGGATATCCCGTTTTTTCTCGCTGTACTTCTAAATGTAAGAGGTTTAAAAGACAAAGAATCTGCAGATAAATTTTTGAATGGATATAATGAGTTTGGATCTCCTTTTGATTTTATCGATATGGACAAGCTTGTAAAAAGGATAGAAAAGGCAATCTCAAATTCCGAAAAAATATGTGTATACGGAGATTATGATGCTGACGGAGTAACGTCTACTGCTCTTGTTTATTTATATTTAAAAAAACGTGGGGCTGAAGTAAGTTATTACATACCTAAACGTGAACAGGAAGGGTATGGACTTAATACAGAAGTTATAGACAGATTAAGCAAATGCGGTATTAATCTTATTGTAACGGTGGATAACGGAATTTCCGCATACAATGAAGTGGAATATGCAAAATCATTGGGAATCGACTGTGTAATTACAGACCACCACAGACCGCCGGATCCTATACCTAATGCGGAAGCTGTTGTTAATCCGTACAGAAAAGATTGTCCCAGCAAATTTAAATGTTTTGCCGGAGTGGGAGTAGCATTTAAAGCAATTGAAGCCCTTGAGATAAGTAATTCAAATTCATCGCAAATTCTTATAGAAGAATATGCCGACCTTGTCACAATAGGAACTATGGGAGATTTTATTGAATTGAACGGAGAGACAAGGGATATTGTAAGGGAAGGAATAAAAGTAATTTCTAAAGCTAAAAGACCCGGCATTAAAGTAATCCTTGAAAATTTAGGTCTTGATAAAAAAGAAATTGACGCTTCAAATATTGTTTTTGGTATTGTTCCGAGGATAAATGTAAGTGGTAGACTTGGAGAAGCAGATAGTGCAGTTGAACTTCTTATTTCGGATAATTTTGAAAAATCCGTAGAAATTTTTAATGAAATAAATGAAAAGAATGAAAAAAGGAAAGTTACAGAAAATGAAATTTACAATTGCATTGAAGAAAAACTCAAAAATGAGCCATGGAGAAAATATGAGAAAATAATTTTAATAGAAGGCGAAAAATGGCACCACGGAGTTTTAGGCATAGTTGCGTCAAAAATAGTAAAAAGGTATGGCAAACCATGTGTTTTAATAACTTATGACGGGGATGATGCCAAAGGTTCTTGCAGGAGTGTAGACGGATTTTCAATTCATGAAGCAATATCAAAATGTTCGGAATATTTAGACAGATTCGGAGGTCATCCTATGGCTGCCGGAATAAATTTAAAAACAAAAAATATAGAGATTTTTAGTAAAGCGTTACTGGATTATGCAAATTCTGTGGGGAATTTTCCGTTTCCTTCAGTGAGTTTAGACTGTAAACTCAATCCTTTAGCTATTTCTATGGGAATGATTAAACAACTTGATATGTTAAAACCTTTTGGAAGTGGGAACCCCGAACCGATTTTTGGCATATATTCACTGATTTTAAAAAGTATAAAATCAATCGGTGGAGGAAGACATTTAAAATTAACTTTATCCAGAGGTTCTTTTTTTATGGATGCCTTGTATTTCGGCCAAACGGACTCGGATTTTCTTTATAAAACAGGGGAAATGGTAGATTTAGCCGTTACCATACACAAAAATAATTTTCCGTGGTCTAATGGGATATCTCTTTATATATCTGATATGAAGCTTTCCTCATCGGTTCCATTGGAAGTATTAAAAGGAAAAAGAATTTACGAAGAATTTAAGGCAAATAAAAATATTGGTTTGGATGATTTAAAAGGGCTTATACCGTCAAGAGAACAAATGAGACTGGTGTATAAATATCTTAGTTCTTATCAAGGAACACCTCAAAGAGTGGATGTAATTATTTCGAGAATAGGAAATGAACTGATTGATTCCCGGAAAGTTTATGTTATTCTTGACATAATGCAAGAATTAAATATTGCAAATGTTGAATTTAATGCAGACAAGTTTTTTGTTACGTTGTCCTCTCAAGACGGGAAAGTTGATTTAGAAAAGTCCCCGACTTTGAAAGAAATCGAATTTCGCATAAAAAAGTTAGAAGGGGAAAATTAATGAACTTTTCGTCAGAATATAAAACTTTCGAAAATTTGATTTCTTTATTAAACCAAAATGATAAAAAATACGATATAGACTTAATAGAAAAGGCATATAACAAAGCAAAACTTTACCACGGAGAACAAAAACGTGTATCTGGTGTCCCTTATGTTCTTCACCCCATTTCCGTAGCTTATATACTTGCGGAATTGGGAATGGACAGTCAGTCCATAGCAGCGGCTCTTTTACATGATGTTGTGGAAGACACTTCCGCCAATACAGAAGAAATAAAGGTCGAATTTGGAGAAGAGATAGCGAAGTTGGTCGACGGCGTTACAAAATTTAAAATTATTGATTCATCCGAAGAAGAACAGCGTATGCGAAGTATTCGGAAAATGCTTATAGCAATGTCTCAGGATATTCGAGTAATCATTATAAAACTTGCCGACCGTTTAAATAATATGAGAACAATCGGATGTATGCCAGATTACAAACGAAGAAAAAAGTCGCTTGAAAATATGGAACTATTTGTTCCTATCGCACATAGGCTTGGAATAAGGTCTATTAAGGAAGAACTGGAAGATTTATCGCTTAAATATATTGACCCTGAAGCTTATGCGGAAATTGAAAAATCTCTTAAATTAAAAGAAGACGATAGAAAAAATTTATTAAACAATACAAAAAGTAAAATCATGGAAAAAATTGCTCCCTTGTTTCCCGGAGTACATATAGAAGGCAGAGTAAAAAGTATAAATGGGATATATTGCAAGGTATTTTTAAAAGGCCGTACGATGGATGAAATTTATGACATCTATGCAATAAGAGTAATTGTAAATACTATAAATGATTGCTACAATGTCTTGGGAATCATACACGAAATGTTTAATCCTATTCCGAATCGTTTTAAAGACTATATTTCCATACCTAAGCCCAATATGTACCAATCGTTGCACACAACAGTACTCGGGCAAGACGGGATACCTTTTGAATTTCAAATTCGAACATGGGATATGCATAAAACAGCTGAATATGGGATTGCCGCACACTGGAAATATAAACTCAATTCATTTGACAATAAAGATGCGGTAGAAAAATGCCTTTCATGGGTAAAAAATGTGGTTGAATATCCAAATGACAACGAAGATTTATCTGATATTGTAGGAAATATAAAGCTTGATTTGGCACCTGAAGAAGTTTTTGCTTTAACTCCCAAAGGAAAACCTATTCCATTGCCTATGGGAGCCACAGTAATTGATTTTGCATATGCAATCGGCACAGAGACTGGACATAGAATGATAGGAGCTAAAGTTGATAAAAGGATTGTTCCGATTAATTATAAAGTACAGACCGGCGAAATTGTTGAAATAATCGCAGCAACGGAAACAGGGCGTGGACCGAGTCGAGAATGGTTGAAAATAGTAAGAACCAGTACTGCGAGGAATAAAATTCAACAATGGTTAAAAAAAGAAAAGCGTGATGATAATATTCTTGAAGGGAAAACCGCCTTAGAAATGGGGCTTAAAAAAGCAGGAATTTTTCTTTCGGAAGAAGACGTCGATAAATTTCTTAATACTTTACTGAAACATAAAAAATATCATAGCGTTAATGACCTTTATGCTGTAATGGGTTATGAAGGAATACCAATTTATAAAATAGTATCGTATGTAAAAGAACAATATTTAAAGGACCTGAAGCGATGTGAACAAAATAAAGAACCTCTTTCCGAGGAAATAGAGGATAATAATTATAATCATTCAATAGTAAGTCCGGATAATCCCGATGGACAACTTTTTAGATTGTGCAGTTGTTGCCATCCTATACCTTATGACGATATAATAGGCTTTTTAAAGAAAAACGGAGAAATTTCCGTCCACAGGTCAAATTGTCATTATGCATCGGGTATTACTGAAATAGATGGTGAAGAAAAAAAATGGGTAAAAGTGGAATGGTCCGGAGATTTTACAGATAAATTTTCCGTTTCATTGGAGATTGTTGCAAGTACTAAAAATAAAATTTTACCTGATATAACGATGCAATTTTATTATTTAAATATAAAAGTAATTTCAATGAATTTTAAAAATGTTGATGACAGTAAAGTGATAGTAGATGTCACTATTTTAATAAACGGAGAAAAACAGCTTGATGCGATAGTCAATACGCTGTCTCAGGTATCCGGAGTAACATCGGTAAAAAGGATTTAGAGCACCTGTGTACATAAGATTTTTAAAAGTAAACATTAATTTGAGTATAAAAATCAATATAAATTGTATAAACACTTTAAAAATTTAATTGTTGTTTTTTCAGTAAAGTATATTTTATAACCTAAGATTTTTCGTATAGACACGGCCTAAATAAGGCAAGGTGTATATGATAACCGCTTTATAATTATAGTGAACTAACTCGAAAATCTTAACCTTTTTTCGTGAAAAAAGGTTTATCCAAAAAAGCCTATGGGGCGGATTTCGAT
>CAQJOC010000025.1:9440-12878 GCA_948815685.1 uncultured Eubacteriales bacterium
GCTGCTGCCCAGACCCAGCTTCTTGTTTTTTTACTCTGCGAATTTATCTTATATTTTTAAGGAGGAATTAAGTGATTCATAAATTATATGGAGTTTAAGGATGCATTGAATCACAAAATTAAATAATGATGAATTTAAAAAAGATTAATTTGATAAAAATAAAATTGTATAATAATGATTTTTTTTATGAGATAGAAAATATATGCAGAATATTTTTCCCCCATAGTAAAATACTATTCGTCGAAATCGATAAATCAATCAATAAAAATGAAGATTTTATATGCATTAATCTTGACAAAACTAAAAATAGTAATATAATGTTAAGTGTACATACCAATATAGATGGTATAAAAAACAATAAAATTTTAGTTATTCGAAGAAAGCATATATCCGATAAAGATATAGAGTTAAAAATTTGCGTTATGCTTTTCCGCATTCTATCCAAAATAACAAAGATAGAGAGTAAATGGGGAGTTCTTACCGGAGTGAGACCAATTAAGCTTTTTCATTCACTTTCTACACGCAAAGGAATAGAATACTCTATGGACTATTTTAAAAATAGACTATTGGTAAGCGATGAAAAAATAAAGCTTGTAAGAGATATCGAATATAATCAGTATAAAATTTTAAAACTTTCTGATAAAAAGTCATTTAGCTTATATATTTCTATTCCATTTTGTCCATCTAGATGTGCATATTGCTCTTTTGTTTCTCAGTCAGTTGAAAAGTCTATGAAACTTATTCCGGAATATTTAGAACTACTGAAAAAAGAGCTTATTTATACAGCCCATATTGTAAAGGAGCTGGACCTAAGACTCGAAGCAATCTATATAGGAGGCGGAACACCTACCGTTTTAAGTGTTTGCCAACTGGAATTTTTGATGAATTCAGTTATAGAGAACTTTGATATGAAATTTTGCAAAGAATTTACGGTAGAAGCAGGAAGACCGGATACTATAAATGAGGAAAAATTAAAAGTATTAAAAAATTTTAAAGATATTAGAATCAGTATAAATCCACAGACTTTTAATGATAATGTATTAAAAATTATAGGTCGCAGCCATACCTCACAAGATACCATTAAGGCGTTTCAAATGGCTAAAGAGCTAGGCATTTCAAATATAAATATGGATTTAATTGCCGGACTTCCCGAAGATACTTTTATGAGTTTTCATAACACAATCGAAAAGGCATTGGATATGAAACCTGAGTCAATAACACTTCATACTCTCTCGGTAAAAAGAGCTTCTAATATTCTTGAAACAGATGGAGATATTCAAAAAAACAATGATAGTCTCCGTAAGATGTTAAATTTCGCATATAAAGCCTTTTTTGAATGCGATTATAATCCATATTATTTATACAGACAGAGTAAAATACTGGGAAATATGGAAAATACAGGATGGGCTAAAAAAGGATTTGAGGGAATTTACAACGTTTATATTATGGAAGAAATTCACTCGATAATTGCTTGTGGAGCGGGAGCTGTTACAAAACTTAAAAATCCCATAAACGGAAAAATAGAGCGTATTTTTAATTTTAAGTTTTCTTATGAATACGTAAACCGATTTGACGAAATAATTAAAAGGAAAGACAAGGTGAAAAATTTTTATGAAGAATTTCAGTAATTCATATCAAAAATTTATTTTAGGATTAGATGAAATAAATTACGCAGTAGACCATCATATTAATGAATTTATAAATGACATTGAAAAATGCTATAATGACGAGCTGACAAAAACGGTTGAATACATACTCAGCTTAAAAGGAAAAAGAGTAATTGTAATGATATCCGGTCCGTCGGCGAGCGGAAAAACCACAACAGCCTTAATGCTAAGGGAAAAACTTAAAAGCTATGGTTCGGGGGCTGCACTTATTTCACTTGACAATTTTTATAGAGACCGGAATGAATATCAATTAGAAGAAAATGGTCTGATTGATTATGAATCCCCGGATGCTTTGGATATTCAGGCATTTAAAAATTGTATGGCAGACTTACTTGAAAAAGGTTATTGTGATATGCCAACATTTAATTTCATTGAAAAAAGACCCAATCCGAAAAAATCTCATATTGAACTTCGTGAAAATGAAATTGCGATAATTGAGGGAATACATGGATTAAATCCTGTATTTACAAAGGGACTTCCGGATGAAAGTGTTGTAAGAATTTATATAAGTGTGAAACAGGGGATAAGTGACTACAACGGGCAAGTAATTTCTAATCAAGAAATAAGGCTTATAAGAAGGCTTGTGAGAGATTATGATAAAAGGAAATCTGACCCTGAAAACACGCTTACAATGTGGAAAAACGTCTGTAAGGGGCAAACGACTTTTATTTATCCATTTAAAAGGACAAGTGATATTACGATAAATTCTTTACATCTTTATGAACTGGGAGTAATGAAAAACATCGCCATACCGCTTCTTAAACAAATTCAAGAGGACAGCCCTGTTTTTAAAAACGCTTTTCTTCTTATTTCAACTTTAGAAAGATTTCACTCTATAAATGCTGAACTTGTTCCGAACAGTTCAATGATAAGAGAATTTATAGGAAAAAGCATTTATGAGGACTAATTTTTTTGTAAAATGTTTTAAAAATATGTCAAAAAATAAATAAGTTTATAAATTTTAATGTAAAACGTCCAAATAATATAGTATAATTTCATAAACAAATATAAAAAGGAACCAAAGCCAAAACAAGGAAGTGGGGAAATGGCACAAATAAAGTCAGCACAAGACCAAGAAAAATTAGAGAAAAACGTAATACTTGCAGAGAATAACCTTTATAAAATATATACAAATTTTTGTCTTCTGGCAAAGATTTCTAAAATGCCTCTTAAAAGATTAAGGAATCAAAAAAGGCCAATAATAAAAAAAAATAATGAAGGTGTTTGGGTAACACGTTCTGAGGGGGAGAAAATATCCACAAATTTAGAATTCTCTGAATATATAGAAAATACAGTGAACATTTTAAAAAGCATCAAAAAATTTTTATTTATTTTTGTTTCATATTTTTCAAATTTAACGGAAAAACAGCTATATAATAATAGTGGTTCTAAGTTGCCAGAGGATACGGATATGGTTCAGTTTGGGGAACATGGCAAGAAAGAAAAGAAGAGCCTAAAGAGCAAAAGTCGAAATGCAATTATGGACGTAATGGTAATTGTGGTAGGCTTTTCTAAAATAGATGTAGATAATTTAGAAGCGATTGGGAAAACTCTTATCGGAACTAGAAACTCTGATTTTAAAGCTGCATATAGAAGTTTAAATAGGTTAAACTTGCTGTTCCATCAGTCGGGGATATATTTTTTTAAAAGACATTTTACAGGGATAATTAATATATACCAAAGTGTCATCAAAGTTATTTTAAATTATATAAGTTGCGTCCCATCTTATATTCCTATTAAAAACGAATATGGCATTGTCCCAAAAAAGTTT
>CAQJOC010000026.1:0-12406 GCA_948815685.1 uncultured Eubacteriales bacterium
TTTTTAAGTTTATACACAGTTCATCCATTTCTAGAACATCCACTTTTTCAGCTTTCTTTTCTTCAAAAACTATATCCTTTATTTTTCCTCCCGCTTTTTTCACCCAGTTTATTACCGTTACATGGCTCATTCCCAATAGTCTTTCTATTCGTCTAAATCCTATTCCTTCCAGATAGTACTTAAGTGCCTTCCTTTTTACTTCCATCGAATATCCATACGGCTTACTCCTTGTGTAATTACATCCACATCTTTTACATTTGTATCTTTGCACACTATTCTTAAATCCATTTTTTACCTTATCTTCACTTCTGCATTTTGGACATTTCACCTTTATCACCTCTTGGTGATTAGGATTCCCCGTTTACATTACTTCTATCACATTTTGCACTGCCATAAAAAAATAAATGGATATTAAGTACAAAGATATTTTTTATAAAATAAGTATTAAAAAAGGCATTTGCTCTTTTTATTAAAATACTATATACTCGATTATATAATAATTAATTATAGGAAATAAATTTGAGAATTTTAAAACATTTTCTTATAGATTTTTAATTCGTTGTAAGACTATGTATAAAAATAAAACTTTGTTATTTAATTCTTTATTATACTTTTTTAATTCTTGTGTTTTAGTAATTCTGTCGGTATTTATTATAATAAATAATTTGTAAATGCAGATTTTTGAACTTATCAATAATAGAAATGAAATTTAGGGAGAAGAAAATTTGAAAGACGTAGATATTTATACAGATGGTGCTTGTAGTGGAAATCCGGGGCCTGGCGGTTGGGCTGCAATATTAAAATATAAAACACATGAAAAAGAAATTTCCGGATTTGAAAGTAAAACCACAAATAACCGTATGGAACTTACGGCTGTAATAAAAGCTCTTGAAATGTTAAAAGAGTCATGCAGTGTCTCGATTTACAGTGACTCAAAATATTTTTGTGATGCTATTTTAAAAGGTTGGGCAAAAAAATGGAAAGAAAATAATTGGAAACGCGGAAAAAACGGCCCTGCACTTAACTGTGATTTGTGGGATACACTTTTAAAGCTATTGGACAACCATGATGTCAAAATTTACTGGGTGAAAGGCCATGCAGGACATCCTGAAAATGAAAGGTGCGATAAACTGGCCGTTTCTGCAATTGAAAATTTTAGAAAGGCTTAATCACAGAAATTGATTAATGATATTTTATTTATATTAAAAAAACAAAATAATTAATTATCACGGTCGGCTGTTTTAAGTTCTAAAAATTGTTGATGATTAATAAGAACTTGTCGTGGCTTAGAGCCTTCATGCGGTCCTATTATTCCCATTTTTTCTAATTTATCGATAAGACGTCCTGCTCTTGGATATCCTATATCAAGTTTCCTCTGAAGTAGAGACACAGAGGCTTGTCCGGCCGAAAGTACACACTCCACCGCACTGTTTATTAAAGGGTCACTTCCGGCATCTTCCTGTTTATCATCATTATCTTTTTTATCCTTTTCAGCGTTTTTATCTATTTCATCCATAATTTGACTGTCATATTCTGTATCTTCTTCAACTTTTATATAGTTTGTAATATTTTCTATTTCTGAATCTGTAACATAGCATCCCTGAACTCTTAGCGGTTTATTTGAACCTATTGGAGAGAAAAGCATATCCCCTCGGCCTAAGAGTTTTTCTGCTCCACTCATATCTAAGATTGTCCTTGAATCAACCTGTGATGAAACAGCTAAGGCAATTCTACTCGGAATATTTGCTTTTATAATTCCGGTTATGACGTCTACCGAAGGCCTTTGAGTTGCTATAACAAGATGCATCCCTGCAGCTCTCGCCATTTGTGCAAGTCTACATATATAGTCTTCAACTTCATTAGGTGCAGCCATCATTAAATCTGAAAGCTCATCTATTATGATGATTATACTATACATTTTATCAAGTTCGTTACCATCTTTATCTTTAAGTCCTGGATTTCTTTCAACATACGAATTATATGAATGCATATCTCGTACATTATTCTCTGCAAAAACTTTGTACCTCCTGAGCATTTCTTCAACAGCCCAGCTTAATGCTCCTTTTGCTTTCTTTGGGTCAGTAACTACCGGAATTAATAAATGAGGAATTCCGTTATATACACCGAGTTCAACAACCTTGGGGTCTATCATAATAAGTTTAACCTCATCCGGTGATGCTTTATATAACAAACTTACAATAAACGAGTTTATGCATACAGATTTTCCTGAACCGGTAGAACCTGCAATTAAAAGGTGTGGCATTTTTCCAATGTCTGCGACAACTACCTTACCGGATATATCCCTTCCCAAAACAACCGTAAGTTTGCTTTTAGCCTCCCGAAATTCATCTGAAGAGATAAGTTCATTCATGTTTACTACACTGACAACTTTATTCGGAATCTCAACTCCGACAGCGGCTTTCCCCGGAATTGGTGCCTCTATTCTTACGCCTGACGCTGCAAAATTTAAAGCTATATCATCGGCTAAATTTGTTATTTTACTTATTTTTACTCCGGATGCCGGCTGAAGTTCATACCTGGTAACAGCAGGGCCTCTGCTAAAGTCTACTATGGTAGTTTCCACATTAAAACTCCTTAAAATATCAACAAGCATTCTACTGTTCATTTGTAGCTCATGTATACTTAATTTTTCGTTGACTTTTGCCGATTTATTTAAAAATTTTAAAGGAGGATATTCATACTTATCTATTTCAGCATCCATAGATTCATTTTTTACATCGGGTTCTTTCGTACTTAGCTTGTTTTCTTTTAAATTTTTACTTTTTTCTTCTGATTTTCTGTTTTTCAAAATTAAAGTGTTTGGCGATTCTATATACAGTGAGTCTTCATTTTCATCTGTTTTATCGGACTTTTCTTTATTTTCTTTCATATCATATTTAATCTTATCAAGAGGTATATCAATCTTACTGTTTTGTCTTTTTAAATATAAATTTTCTGTAGTTGTTTCAGATGGCTCTTGTATTTCCTTTTTTCTTTTGTTTTCACAATATTTTTGTATTTTATCTTTTAAAATAATAAATGGATTAATTATACCTTTTAGCAAATTTTTAAGACTGATTCCGGTTAAAAGCATTGTAGAAACAAAAATCACAATAGTGTTAATTATTCTAAGACCTGTAATTCCAACAAGCCAAATGAAAGGAATTCCTATTAACGCTCCTATTGCTCCGGAACCTATACCTGTTGTTCCTATTTTATAAATCATAGCTATATGTTTTGGGAATTCACCGGCAGAAACTGCGTAATTTATTGAAAACACATAAAACTCCACACAAATAAAAAGTATCGCATTACATGCTAAAGAAATTTTTAATTTAGCGTTTTCTCCTATCTTTTCAAATGCCATCATTAAAGAAAGACAGATGAGAAAAACAGGCCATAAAATAGAACAAAATCCAAACATACCTAAAATTAAATTATGGAAAAAAAGCCATGCACTTTCTCCGGGGATTAAAACCATAAACAATAAAAGGACAGATATCCCGAATAAAATCGGAGTAACAATCTGTTTATTCATTTTTTTATTTATCTTTTTATTTTTTGTACTGTGAGGAGTAATTATTTTATCATCATTATTTTTTTTCATCGTTGTTTTGTTAACACCCTGTCTTTAATTATTAATATACATTTTTTATTTTATCTATTTTACTTTTTAAAAGCGTGATAAATAAGAAAAAGTTAAGTATTAATGCTTGAAATATGATTTTTTAAGAACATATTTTTTCTAATTTATATAAACGACCATAGTAAATAATCATTTAATATGATATTTTTACTTTTCTGAATTCTGTGTTTTTTATATTCTCATACCGGTAAATAAATTCACGCCCATTAAGCATTCAATAACTCCAATAATGGTAATAATTCCTCCAATCAATGTAACATACAAAATAAAAATCCACATCTTTTCTGTATTTAAAAACCATTTAAACAGCTTAATTGCCAAAAATCCCACAACAGCTGAAACCGTAATTCCCACAATAATAGGCAATATACCGATTTCATAGGCTGAACCTGTTTCGATAGCATCTTTTAATTCCAAAAGAGCAGCTGCCATAACTGCCGGTATTCCCAGTATAAAAGAATAATCTAAAGCTGTTTGCTTATTTATTCCTCTTATCATGCCAACAGATAAAGTAGAACCTGACCTCGAAAGACCGGGAAATATTGCAGCAAAAAATTGAGATAATCCAATCCACAATGCATCATAGACATTAATGCGACCTTTAGGGGTTGAAACACCTCCTGAAAAATTTTTTAATTTCCCTAATGTGTTGTCCTTTGAACTCTTTTTATCTTTTTGGGTTCCTATATATAACAAAAGGCCTGTTGTCAAAAGTGAAATCCCGGGGATAACAATGTAGTTTGAATCAGATAAATTTTCTGCTAAATTCTTTACATCAACAGCTCCCGGAGCAACAGGCAAAAACATAAGCAAAAGAGGCAATAACCCGACTATTACCATAATTACAAAATTTTTATCCGCATTGAACTTTTTTTTAGATTTTCCATGTATTATGTCCTTTATAATTTCAAAAAATGCTATTATTAATTTAAAAATTCTTTTATAATAAAAGGCAATTACTGCCACAAGAGTACCTATGTGAAGCATTACATTAAAAAATAAATTATTTTCGCTAATTCCTAAGATATGTTGAGAAATAAGCAAATGCCCACTGCTGGATATTGGTAAAAATTCCGTTATTCCTTGTACTGCTCCTTGAATTGCTGCATCAAAAATATTCATATATTTTTAATTCCCCCTTGTATAAAATACAATTTTACAATAGATTTTTTGGTAAATCAATTAAAAACAGTGCAATGTTTTCCCAATTTTAATTTATGGAAAATAAGATTTAAGAATGTGGTTTGAATTTTCATTATAAATTTCATACTGTTTAGTAATAAAATTTTGGTTTGCTATATTTTAAATCGGAATAGCTATAATAGATAAAATAGCAAAATATTTGAAATATGTTGCCCTTTATTACATAAATGGATTAATGACTAACACATACATACTTATTTTTTCTACTTTTTCCATCTATAATATATTGAAATAGGGAATATATTATTTTATAATTTACCATAGATTTTATTTAGGGATGACTGTTCTTATGAATAAAAAATTTTTTGTTGTATTCTATCTTGCTTTTATTTTTTTTACAGTTTTACTCGAACCGCTAAATTGTGTATATTCTGAAGAAAATGTTTCTAATCAAGATTCATCTGTCCCTCAAACAGACTCTCAGACTCAAAGTGTTACCGGTGGTGAAAATGGCAACACCTCTAGTTCCGATGCTTCTAAAACACAAACGGAAAATAAACCGAAACTTTCGACTAAAAAGTCTAAAAAGACAGAAAATAAAGTAAAAAACGAAACAGAAGATGAAACCAAAAATGAAAATAAAAATGAAAATGAAGTAAAAGATACGCCTCAAGAGGAAAAAACAGAAGACCTTAAAAATCAAAAATCTTTTGAACCTGATATTAAAAGTAATATTTCTCTGCCGGATATTTCAGATGATGAAATTTTATCTAAGCTTGACAATAACAAAGAAAACAATATTATAAAATATCCCTCAGGTGAAAAACTTATAAAGGGGATTATCGCTTGGGTTCTTATGATATCCGGAATTTTACTGATAATATGGGTAATTTTATTAAATCGGAAAGTTTCTGACGAAAAGCCCATAAAATTAAAAAAGAAAAAACGTATATACTATAAAAGTTCTCAAAGAAAGTAAGTGAAAATTTTTATGAAAAGTCATACTCTGAATTTAGACAATATAAAAAACATACACATGATAGGAATCGGTGGGTCGGGTATGTTTTCAATAACAAAAGTTCTTATTGAAAAAGGATTTAAGATTACAGGGTCTGATTCATGTGAATCCGAAACAACGGAAAAGGTACGTAATCTGGGAATAAAATTATTTATTGGACACAGTGCCGACAACATAGGCACTCCTGATTTGGTAGTTTTTTCAGCTGCAATAAAAAAAGAAAATCCCGAAATTCAAGAAGCTCAAAAAAAAGGTATTCCTTGTATTGAACGGAGCGTTATGCTGGGACTTATAGCCAATAAATATAAAAATTCCATTGCAGTATCCGGAACACATGGCAAAACCAGCACCACTTCAATCATAACACATATTCTTCTTGATGCCGAAAAAGACCCTACGGCAATAATCGGAGGTACACTTCCAAGAATAAACGGAAACAGCTGTACAGGGAATTCCGACATTATTGTCTGTGAAGCTTGTGAATATGTAGACAGTTTTCTTGAACTTTCCCCCAAAATTTCCGTAATCTTAAATGTTGATGCTGACCATCTTGACTATTTTAAGGATATTCAAGGTGTAAAAAGATCTTTTTCCGAATTTATAAAACTTACCAAAGATTTAGCCGTTATAAATGGTGATGATGAAAATGCAGTTGCAATTTCATCTGAGGGAAATTGCCGAAAAATATTTTACGGATTATCTGAAAAAAATGATTATTATGCTAAAAACATCGACTTTAATGAATACAGATGCCCGAATTTTGATATATTTCATAAGCAAACGAAAATTATGAGGGTAGACCTTAATATTCCCGGAACCCATAATATTTATAATGCACTTGCGGCAATAATTGTATGCTTAGAATTAGGTGTTTCTTCTGACCAAATTACCACATCAATAAGAAATTTTAAGGGAGCTCATAGAAGATTTGAAATATTGGGAAAAGTGAATGAAATCACGATAGCTGATGATTTTGCTCATCATCCTACCGAAATAAAAGCTACGCTTTCGGCAGCAAAAGGAATGAATTTTAAAAAAGTTCTTGTTGTTTTTCAGCCACATACGTTTTCCAGGACTTATGCATTTTTAAATGAATTTGCCGAAAGTCTTTCCATTGCGGACAAGGTTATCCTGACTGACATTCTTCCCGTGAGAGAAACAAACACATTTAATATTTATTCGGAAGATTTAGGTGAAAAAATAAACGGAAGTATTTGTGTAAAGACATTTTCGGAAGCCGCCGACGCCGTTTCCCGTGAAGCAAAGCCCGGAGATTTGATTTTGACTATGGGCGGAGGTAATATTTATCAGTGTGCAAGCATGATAATTTCGAATTTGGAAAACGTATAAAGAGCAACACTGAAAAGATACATAAACTAAGTATAATAAACAATTCAAAGATGCCATTTTTGCAATGTATCCGTTTAGGTATAAAAAAGGCGGAATGCCGTGTGGTTTCTCCTTATATAAAAAAATTTAAAATAGGAGAGAACTTACTGCTTCAAAGTAAAAGGGAATTTGCATTATGTAGGATTGGTTATCTGAATTTTTATAAAAATTTTGAAACAATGATTTCGGATGAAGGTGTATATAATCTTATTCCTTTTGCGAAAGATGAAAAAGATGCCTTGCAAATTTATAAAGGATTTCCCGGGGCAAGCAGAGTCACAATTAATGGGTGCTGTGCAATTGGAGTAAAATGGTTAGAAGGAGTTCTGGAAGCAGTCAGTGTGGAAAAATTTTTAAGAGGAGACTTAATCAAATGAACAATTTATGTGAGCAGAGACTCATATCAAAATTTAAAGATAAGAGAGTTATGATATTTGGGCTCGGGAAAAGTAATGAATATTTAATCAAAACATTATGTGAAGCTAATATTAAACTTATTTTATGTGATACAAAAAACGAGTCACAGCTTCCTCTGAAAACTTTAGAATATATTAAGTCTAAAAGAATAGAATCTCGTCTTGGTCCTATATGCACTGAAAAATTAGACTGTGATATTCTTATTCGCACTCCCGGAATGAGTTTTTTTTCTGATTTTATAATCCGTGCCCGAAAAGCCGGAATTGTTGTTACGTCGGAAATGGAGATATTTTTTGACCTTTGTCGGTGTCAGATAATAGGAATAACCGGAAGTGACGGAAAATCAACAGTAACCACAATAATTTATGAAATTTTAAAAAATAGTGGCAAACGAGTTTTTAAAGGTGGTAACCTCGGAGAACCTTTGCTTTCCAGAGTTAACGAGATGGAACCGGAAGACATCGCAGTTGTGGAACTTTCAAGTTTTCAGCTTATGTCCATGAGAAAAAGTCCTAATATTGCAGTTATTACAAATATTTCTCCGAATCATTTGGATGTACATAAAGATATGGAAGAATACATAGATTCGAAAAAAAATATATTTCTCCATCAAAATGCCTTTGGAAAAACAGTTTTAAATTACGATAATCCATATACCAAAAAATTTGCAGAAGAAACCAGGGGAAAAACAGTTTTTTTCAGTCGAACGAAAGAACTTGAAAATGGAGTATGGGTAAAACCTAACGGGGATATTGTTATTTCCGAGAACCTAAAAACGTCTGTAATTTTAAACAAGAAAGACATAAAACTTTTAGGAAACCATAATTTAGAAAATTATTTATCGGCAATTTCCGCAGTTTGGGGAATAGCCAGTTCGGATGGTATAATAAAGACAGCTAAAGAGTTTGATGGTATAGAACACCGAATGGAAAAGGTCAGAACTGTAAACGGTGTGACGTATTATAACGATTCAATCGCGACTAGTCCGACAAGAGTAATATCAGGCTGTCTTTCTTTGTTTAGTGAAAAGATTATTTTAATTTGCGGAGGATATGATAAAAACATACCTTTTGATGAACTGGGTGACGTCATAAATAAAAAAGTAAAAACTTTAATACTTATGGGACAAACAGCGGATAAAATAGAAAACAGTGTAAAAAAATCCTCTTTTTATTCGGCTGAAAAATTGAAAATTTTTAAAGTAATGAATATGGAAGAAGCAATCAATATTTCTTCATCTAATTCTTATCTTAATGATATTGTAGCGTTGTCTCCCGCATGTGCTGCTTTTGGTATGTACAAAAATTTTGAAGAAAGGGGAATACATTTTAAGAAAATTGTAAATGAATTAAAGCAAAAAAATAACTGAGCGTTTTTACTTTGCCTTATTTTGTCTTACCTTATAAATTTATTTATGTTTATAGACGATAAATCCAGAAAATCAGACCATTTATATATTTTTTTATATTTTTATCAGTATGTTTAAACTCAGATTTATACAATTTCGATTTTATTTTTTATTGAGGATTCTCGATTATTTTATAATTAAACAAAAAGAGAGATGAAAATATATGTCTATTTTTCATAGTGAAGTTATGAATTTAAACATAGTTTCCGCTGTGGCTTATCTTACATTTAAAAAGTTTGAAAAATATGATTTTTTGAACCATGCTTTTTCTACACGATTAGGGGGAGTAAGTGTCGGACATTTTCGTTCAATGAATTTGAGTTTTAAAACGGAAGATAGAAAGGAAAATATTCAAGAAAATCAAAAATTGTTTTGTGAAGCAGCGGGATTTAATGAAAACAGCTTAGTTAAACCTATTATGATTCATGGAAATAAGATTGGCGTAGCAAAAGCAGTTAATAGGGGTTCAGGGGATAAAAAATTGTCAGACTTCCCTGATACGGATGGCCTTATTACTAATGAACCGGGTGTGACAATAGTTACCTCTCACGCAGATTGTCCATCTATTTTTATGTTAGATCCCAGAAAAAGAGCGATAGGTCTTGTTCATGCAGGCTGGAGAGGAACCGTACGGAAAATTGCCCAAAAGGCAGTAAATATGCTTTCAAATGAGTTTGGATGTGACCCAGAGGAGATAATGTGTTGCATAGGCCCATCTATATGTTCAGACTGTTTTGTTGTTAAAAAAGATGTTGTAGAAGAATTTTGGAAGCTGGATTTTTCAGATATAGGTAAGGTAGTTTTAAATAAGAAAGGGAATTTTCATATTAATTTATATGAAGCGAATAAACAAATTTTATTAAAATCCGGAATAAAAGAAGAAAATATTATTACTTCTGATGTTTGTACAATGTGTAATAAAGGTCTATTATTTTCCCACAGAGCCAGCGGTGAAAAGCGAGGAGGGATGCTTGCGATGATGAGTCTTAGGGGATAGTAAAATAAGCTTAAAATAAATATAATAAAAATTGAGAAAAAAGTCAGACACCTTAATCTCTGTTTAATTTTTTAACATTAAATATATTTGGGAAATATTATATTATAAAGGAATGATATATAAATATGGAAAATGAAACACAAAATATTAATAAAAATGTGTCAGAAAACAAAACAGGCTATGATTTTAAAGACATCGAAAAGAAATGGCAGAAAATTTGGGTAGAAAAAAAGATATTTTCGGCAAAAAATGACTTTTCAAAACCGAAATTTTATGCTTTAGTCGAATTTCCTTATCCTTCGGGACAAGGTTTACATGTGGGACATCCCAGAAGCTATGTAGCTTTGGACATTGTTTCAAGAAAAAAAAGGCTTCAGGGATATAATGTCTTATATCCTATGGGATGGGATGCTTTTGGACTTCCGACGGAAAATTTCGCAATAAAAAACAAGGTAAAACCGGGGATTGTCACAAAAAATAATATAAAAAGATTTAAAAATCAATTAATATCATTAGGTTTATCTTTTGATTGGGAACGTGAAATCAATACAACCGACCCCGAATATTATAAATGGACACAGTGGATATTTTTACAGCTTTATAAAAAGGGACTTGCCTATAAAAGCGAGACTATGGTTAATTGGTGTACTTCATGTAAATGTGTTTTGGCAAATGAAGAAGTTGTAAACGGGAAATGTGAGCGTTGTTCGAGCGATGTCATACATAAGAAAAAATCCCAATGGCTCCTTAAAATAACTCAGTATGCACAACGACTGATAGATGATTTGGATTTAGTGGACTATCCGTCTCGTGTTAAAGCCTTGCAGAAAAATTGGATAGGAAAATCGGTTGGTGCCGAGATTGATTTTGAAACAAATCAAAAAGATATACTTCGGATTTTTACAACCCGTCCGGACACAATTTTTGGCGTATCGTATATGGTTATATCTCCGGAACATCCTTTTTTGGAAAAATGGAGAAATAATATTAAAAATATCAGTGAAATAGATGAATATGTTACTGCTTCAAGTAAAAAATCAGAATTAGAAAGAACAGATTTGGCTAAAGAAAAAACGGGAATAAAAATCGATGGAGTTTATGCAATACATCCGTTCACAGGCGAAAATATACCTATTTTTATATCCGATTATGTATTAATGTCATATGGGACAGGGGCAATTATGGCTGTTCCGGGACACGATGAACGAGATTGGGAATTTGCAGCAAAATATAAATTACCCATAAAAGAGGTTATAAAAGGCGGAGATGTTAAAAAAGAAGCATATACAGATACTTTAGACGGAATTTTGATAAATTCGGACTTTTTAGATGGTCTAACTGTTGAAAATGCAAAAAAAATGATTATATCTAAGCTTGAGAAAGAAAGAAAAGGCAATGAAAAAGTAAATTATAAGCTAAGAGACTGGATTTTTTCGCGTCAAAGATATTGGGGAGAACCTATTCCCATAATTGAATGCGAAAAATGTGGGTATGTTCCCGTAAGCGAAGATGAACTTCCGGTTGAGCTCCCTGACATTGAATATTATGAGCCGACAGACAACGGGGAATCCCCGCTTACCGAGGTTAAAGAGTGGGTAAATGTAAAATGCCCCAAATGTGGAAAAGATGCTAAACGAGAAACTGATACAATGCCACAATGGGCAGGGTCATCATGGTATTTTCTGAGGTACCTTGATAATTGTAATAATAATTGTCTTGCAGACAAAAAAGCACTTGACTATTGGCTTCCCGTAGATTGGTATAATGGAGGTATGGAACATACAACGCTTCACTTACTTTACAGCAGATTTTGGTATAAATTCCTTTATGATATCGGGGTAGTACCGACAAAAGAGCCTTATGCTAAACGAACAAGTCACGGTATGATACTTGGAGAAAACGGAGAAAAAATGAGTAAATCCAGAGGCAATGTGGTAAATCCAGATGAAATAGTTGATAAATATGGTGCGGATACCATGAGACTTTATGAAATGTTTATAGGCGATTTTGAAAAATCTGCACCATGGAGTTCGGAAGGCATTAAGGGATGCAAAAGATTTTTAGACAGATTTTGGGGACTTAGCAGTATTTTATCTGATGGAAACGGAATAAGAAAAGAATTAGAATCTTCATTTAACAAAACTATTAAAAAAGTAACGGAAGATATCGAAACTCTTAAATTTAATACAGCTATTGCAGCGATGATGTCTCTTATAAATGAGATTTATGATTCCGGTAAAATCAACAGAGAGGAACTTAAAATATTTGCAGTTATCTTAAATCCATTTGCACCGCATATAACAGAGGAAATCTGGAATTTTTGCGGTCTGGGCAAAGGAATGATTGCCGAGGAGAAATGGCCCGAATTTGATGAAAGTAAGTGTGTCG
>CAQJOC010000026.1:12416-12798 GCA_948815685.1 uncultured Eubacteriales bacterium
ATAAAGATGTTGAAATTGCTGTACAGATTAATGGAAAAGTCAAATTTAAAATTAATATAAATGCGGAATGTTCTCAAGAAGATGTTATAAAAATACTAAATCAAAATAATAGATTTGGGGAGTTAATCGACGGAAAAGAAATAATAAAGAAGATATATGTGCCTAAAAAGCTTATAAATTTCGTTATAAAATGAATAAGATGGCCGTTAAATAGTTTGAAATTTTTCCCAATTTAGGGGTTATTATAGCTTAATATTTCATCTCATTGCCATATACATAATTTGTAAAACCGGAAAGTAGCTTTCTGCAATAGTTTTAGATTTTTAAGCTACTTGCTTGTCCGGTTTTTAATTCATATGAAATAAAATTAAAAATATATTTT
>CAQJOC010000027.1:0-9619 GCA_948815685.1 uncultured Eubacteriales bacterium
TGTCTATTTCAAAAACTTAAATGGTTCAGAAGGATTTTCGTAAGATTTGAAAAGCTAGACTCCTCTTTTCTTGCTTTTCTCTATCTTGCTTCTTCTGTGCTTTGGCTAAAATGAATAATTTATTTTATTTTTCAGACAAGCCCTAAATAAGAATGTAAATAAGTGCAAAAATTATTGCTGGATTTTCATTATCACTAATGAGAAGTAAAACAAGCAATATTAATAATGTTCTTTCTTCGTCCTTTATGAATAGTTCTGCAAAATTATTTATTTTAAATTGAGAAGGATTTTTTTGACAATTTTTGTGAATTTTAGGACAATCTGCGTTAATAGTTGATTGCTCATGAGTATTTATTATATTTTCGCTGTTGTCGGTTTTTTCATTATTTTTTTTAATATCTAAAATCTTTTCTTTGGCAGACGGTAATTGTTGATTAAAGTTTTCAACAGTCTTTTTAGCCCTGTTTTCCATATTTCGGACTCTTTCCACAGCTCTTTTTTGCATCCTTTTTATTTCTTCCGGGGTGTAATTATTTATTTTATACATTTTTACCTCATATTATGCCATTATTTTTTAAAATTGGAAGAATTTTGATTAATTTTATAAGCTTTGAAGATTCATCAAGTTTTTTTTGTCTTGGTTTGCTTAAAAGAGGCCTAAGGGACTGTAAAAAACTTGCATATTTATCATCATTATTAACAGAAGAAATCAGAGGTGCTAATTTTATCAGCATATTTAACATATCAGGGGAAATTCCATTTAGTAAATCGTCTTTAATTTCATTAGTATTATGAAGTTTTTCTTCTTGCTGTTTGTTCTGGTCTTCTTTTTTATTTTCATCTGTATTTTCTTCAGAACTTTTTCCGGTAAGATTCTTTATTTGTCTCATTATGTCAGGGTTATTTAAAAGTTCTGTAATTTTACTTGCAAGCTCCTCCATTTTTATTTATCTCCCAATAAATTTTTAATCAATTTTTGGGCTTGAGGGGAAGAAAGAATTTTCGAAGCAGTATCTTTATCAGAAAGGGCTTTTTGCAATTTTTCAGATTCCTTGGAGTTTAGATTTTTCATTAGTTCGCTTATATTTCCATTTTTAGCTGCCGACTTCAATTTTTCAGGGTCGCTCCCTAAACGGCCTGAAAGTGTGTTAATGAGATTATTGAGTTGTGCATTTTTGTCGTTATTATTTTTCATATTAAATCACCAACCTAATTAAACTATATGATTCAAAAAAATTAATATAACTTATTTTATTTTTAAAAAGTAAGTTTATTTTTTATGATTTTCAGACGTATTATATAAATTATAAACAATTAATTCAAAATTAATAATATTTTTTTATCCAATATATTGACTATATTATTAATAAGTGATATTATATATTTACTACAGTTTTTGGTAGTGGATTTAATATTTTTAAGGAGGAATATACTATGGCAATAACAAATCAGGAAATTCAAAAGTTCGTATCGGATTATGAAAGCTTAGAAAAAGCAAAGTCGATGGATAGTAATACATTTAAAAGTTCGCTTTCCGAATTCGGCTTTTCACAAGCTACAGATAATGAAGCTGAAACTTTGAAAAATTTGATTGATTTAACAGTTGAAAAAAGTGCACCGTTATCTGATGAAGAATTGGATAATGCCTCTGGTGGACTCTCGAAGTGGCAGGTCGGGCTCATTGTTGGGGCTTGTTCCTCGGTAGGTGGTATCTTGGCTGGTGTCGGTGGTAAAATGTTTTATGATAAATATATTAAAGACCCTAAGGCTAAAGTTACGGAGGCTGTTGATGATTATAATAAGGGACTTGAAGGAAATAAAAAAATTGGAATTATAGACTCTGAAACCAAAGCTCTTTGGCCGTCTAATCCTAAGCCACGTAAAGATTTAAAACCTTTAAAATAGTTTTATATTACGAATCTCCCTTAGACTTTTATATTCTAGGGGGGTTTTTTTGTATCTGTATGTAACACATGATAGACGGAATTATCTCACATGGTCGCTGTGAACAAAACTCACGGTAATAACTGTTCCCATTTCAACCTCGGTTCCTTCAGGAATATCTTGACTTACCGATACCGCTCCCTCTTTGGCATTTCCGGCTCCTGAAATTTTTATATTTAAATTGGCTAGAGATGCAGCCTTACTTGCTCCATAAAACGACATACCGGTAAATTTCGGAACTTTTACCTTAGTTGTATTTCCTCCTGAGTCTGTATAAATTACCAAAGTCCCGCCCTTGGGAATTCGTTCGGATGCCTGAGGGCGTTGTGAAATAACTGAATCTCCGTTCCCTTGAATAATCGGTATAAGAGAAAGACTTTGTGCGATATCTCGTGCCTCATAGACTTTTTTACCCATTAAATTAGGAACGCTTACTTCAAGTTTCTCCTTTTCTTCTTCGGTAAATTCCGTTTTTACCCCTAAATAAGGTAAAATTTCCTGCATGGCTCGAGCAAAAACCGGTGCTGCAACAGCAGAACCATAATAAAAGTCTCCTTTTGGAGTATCAAAAAAGACAAGCATTGCAATTTTCGGGTCATCAGCTGGGGCAAAACCGCAAAATGACGATATATAATCTTTTTGTCCGGGTCCACTAAGACCTATTTTTTCTGAAGTTCCGGTTTTTCCTGCGATTCTGTATCCTGCAACATAAGCATTTCTCGCCGAACCTGTGGTTGCATTTTTATGAAGCATATCTATGACTCGTGTGGAAGTTTCTTTTGAAATAACTCTACGCTTTTCGTAAGTATTTATGCTTTCACATGTATTTAAGTCGGAATCAAGTATTTCTTTTACAACATGTGGTTTTACAAGTTTTCCTCCGTTTGCAATTACAGAAGCCGCTGTAACCATTTGTATTGGAGTGACTCCGAAATTCTGGCCTATGGATGCAACAGCTAAATCAGTAATACTCATGCTTCCATCTGCATTGAAAAAAAGGTCTGACGCTTCTCCCGGAAGGTCAATTCCTGTTTTTTCATGAAATCCAAAAAGTTTATAATATTCAAAAAATTTTTCTACTCCGATTTTTTGACCTGTCATAATAAATGCCGGATTACATGAGTGACAAAGTGCTTCTAAAAATGTTTGGGCTCCGTGGCCGCCTCGCTTATGACACCTAATAGGGCGGACTCCCTCGCAAGGCTTAATGGCCCCGGAACAGTGAAATGGAGTTTTTTCATCAACTACACCGAGCTCCAAAGCCATAGAGGCAACAACCATTTTAAAAACCGAACCCGGATAATAAACATCACTTACAGCTTTATTTCTCCATTGCTTTGAAAGTGCTTCACTTTTTGCTTTCGGACGCTCTTCTTCCGGCAATTCATCTATTCTTTTTTGTTCTTCCTCCGGCAATTTAAAAGGATTGTTTGGGTCAAAACCTTCCTCAACTGCCATTGCTAAAATTTCTCCTGTGTTTACGTCCATAACAATAATGACAGCTCGGTTCATTACTTTATTATTGGTAATTCCCTCACGTAAATTTTTTTCTGCTATTTTTTGAATTGTTTCGTCTATTGTAAGTTTTAGGCTTTTCCCGTTTTTAGCCGGAATTAACTGTTCATAATCAAATGGCATATTTGTACCTATTGCATTTTGAGCCGTGACAATATGCCCATCTTCACCTTTTAAAAGTTTTTCATAATAAGACTCTATTCCGGCAAGCCCCTGATTATCCGCACCTGTAAAACCTAATACCGCTGAGGCGGACTTTTCACAGGGATAATATCTCTTATAATCTTCTATAAGCCTTATGCCTCCGGATATATTTTTTTCTTTTTTAAATTCCATAATTTTGTCTTTTATATCATTTTCTATTTTCTTTTTGACCACAACATAACACGTACGTTTAGACGCAAGGCTTAAAAGTTTTTCTTTTTCAATACCCAAAATTTCATGAAGTCCGTTGCATACCAATTCTTTTTTTTCATCCGTTTTAAGATATGCCGGTTCTAAAACAACAGTCCATACTGTCGCACTTTGAGCCAAAGGTTTCATATTTCTATCGTATATAGTACCTCTTTGTGCACTTATCTTTGTATCAGCTAGTTGTTGCTCTGAAGCCATCTTTTGGAGCTCTTGACCTTTTACGAGCTGAAGTTTGATTAGCCGTAGTATAAGAAGTGTGAAACCTATTACAGAAAGTAAAATCAGAACAACAAGGCTTCTTCTCCACATTCTTACAGTTGTTCCCTTAGCCAATTTTTATACCCTCCTAAGTATCCGCTTTTCCTTTTCATTTTCTATTTTTGTTAGCTATTTTAATTTTAATTATCTATCTTTGCAACTAAATGACTTTATATCTCTTTTTTCTCTGAAAAAAAGAATTCAAATTCTGAAAAAGTATTAGGAGAGAACGTTGTCACATTTTTTTATTTCTAAACAACCATACGACTTGCGACAACCGGGCGGTTTGTTTTTTACCATGTTAAAGAAATAAAAAAGGAAGTAAAAGAGAGAAATTAAAATTTGTTTTCAAGACATCTAACTTTAATATTTGTAAAATTAAAAAACAAAGAGTTAAGCTAAAACCTCAACTCCTTATACAATATGTATTTTAATACTTATTTAGAATTTAAGCAAGTTATTACGCCATCAACTACTTTATTTTTTATGTAATCAAAACCTCTGGGCTCCTCTAATACTTCTGTATTATCTATATTCATAACATTTATGTATTCGATATTTTTATTTTCAACCATATCAAAATCTTTTTTTAGTCGGGACTTTAATGCATCACTTGAAATTTCTGCTTCTTTTTTCATATTAAGCTGAATATATAAACTTTCAACTTCTTGCAATTTTCTGGATAATCGAGTGTCTTCCGCGGTTAATTCGTTGAGTGTAGCTTGTCCTCTTATGAAAATTGCAGCTCCTAAGGATACCACTGAACAAATTGCCACACCACTTATCAATAAAGCTAATTTTGCTTTTAGAGCTCTTATTTTTCGGATTTTTTTTATGTTAAGCTTTAGAATGTTCTTTTTTTGAGCTTTTTCATCAAATAACGATAAATCATAAGCTGTATTTTTATTATACATTCTACTACCTCTCCAAAATTATCTTTATCATATTTTTTATCCATTTCCTTTTTGCTCTAAATTTCTTGTAATTTACTATAATTATATTTTTTCACAAACTCTTAGTCTTGCACTTCTGCTCCTGGGATTATCTTGAATCTCGCTTTCAGATGGCTTAACGGAACTTTTTGTTATAATTTTTGCTTTCGGCTCTTTCCCACAAGTACACACGGGGAAATCGGGAGGGCATATACAACCTTGACTCCATTCTCTCATTGCTTCTTTTACTATTCTGTCTTCGAGGGAATGAAATGTTATAACAGCTAATCTTCCCTTATGTTTTAGTAGCGAAAATGCTTGAATAAGACCTTCGGAAAGATTATCCAACTCTGAATTAACACAAATCCTCAAAGCTTGAAAAGTTTTTCTTGCAGGATTACCTTCCCTTCTTTCTGCTGCAGGAACAGCTTTTTTAATTACTTCAGCTAAATGCAAAGTCGTTAAAATCGGACCTTTCACTCTCTCGTTAACAATTACTCTGGAAATTCTTTCAAAATATTTCTCTTCTCCGTAGCTCTTTATAATATGTGCAAGAGATTCTTTGTCCAAACTATTTATTAAATCAGCGGCAGTCTTCCCACTTTTACTCATTCTCATATCAAGCGGAGCATCTTTATTATAAGAAAATCCTCTTTCCGCACAATCCAACTGATACGAAGAAACCCCTAAGTCTAAAACGATTCCGTCAAATTCTGTTATTTTAAATTTATTTGCAATATTTTTCATGCACGAAAAATTAGCATTTTCAACTTTAACCTGGCTGTAATTTTTAAAACGCTCATTACAAAAATCAACAGCGTCCGGGTCACGATCTAAACATATGAGTTTGCCTTTTTCAGAAAGTTTTGAAACAATCGCCTCAGAGCATCCTCCGGCCCCTGCCGTACCATCAAGATAAACTCCATCTTTATTAATATTTAAAAAGTCCAAGGTTTCTTTCAGCAGCACTGTTTTATGAGTAAACTCCAAAAAACCTCGCCTCCCGATTCTTCCTTTATTTCGCTTATTAGTGTAAAACAAAGATATTCCGACAATTATATTCAATATAATAATATAACTGTCCTAACAAATCAAGAATAAATTAACATATTTTTCAAAATATATGTATTTGTATATAAATTAACATAAAATTACAAAATAATTGTATTTTATGTCGGCTAATTTCTATTTAAAGAAAAAAGAAACATTAATACACATTTGAAAATATTTTCTTTAGAATTAATTTTTTTTCATAAATAAACAATATAGTAGTAAAAGTCTTAAAAGTTATTTTCGAAAAACAGAGGGAATTGTATTTTTTTCTATTTTCCAAATTTATTATCTATGAAATATTTAAAAATTTAGATAGAAGGGTATGTAAAATTGCATTAAAATAAATATAAATTTTTTTAAAAATAGAGCAAAATATAAAATGTCGAAATTTTTATAACTTTTTATTGATTTTTAATTAAAAATCGTTTATACTAATAATAGTTCGTTTTTTAAGGTTGTATATTTAAAAGGAGAGTAAAAGAATGTATAGTATTAAAACAATGGGAATAGCTTTAGGTGTGGTGGCCGCTACTACTGTTGCGTCAGTTTGTATATATAAAGTAGCTAAGCATGCAGAGCAGGTTTCTTTTGAACGTACCGGTGAACCTCTTGCTTTAATAGAAAATACTGCTGAAAGTCTCAAATTGTTTGATAAACAGTGTGATGATGCTAAAAAGCTTAAAAAGAGCCAAATTATGCGTAAAGCTTTGCTCATAAAAGCTGGAATGAGAAGTAAGAATACACAGAAAGGCTGTAAAGAATCTACTGGAAAGAATTCCTTTAGCGAACAAGAACTCTTTGATTACATATTGAAAATGATGAAGAAATTGCCTAAAGACCGTACAGAAACTGAAAACAAAGCTGCTAAGGAAATACAAAAACCTTATGATGCAAGATGTTACTCGGACGATTGGCTCTATGCAAAACCGGCTGATGCTGCTGAGTCAAAATGCAGCGAGCGATTCTTTGCTTTTGGCTAGTTTAGGAGAGATGGGCAACGGTCTGGAATCGAGCAAAAATCATTATGATAAAAAGATTGTCAAAAAACTAAAAGCTATTGGGAAACCTGAATCTGGAATAGAGACATCTAATAAAGCAATTTATTATGCTTACAAAATTTTGGGTGCAATTGATGAGAAAACACTTGCCAGTAATCTAGCCGCCTATGAAAAAGACCCAAAAGTGGCGATAAGTGGATTGCAGAAAGAAATAGAAAATGCAAGAAAAGAAGCAGCTGAAAAAGCGAAGAAAGAAGCTGAAACTGTTAAAAAAAGTGAAAAGACTGCAGATAAAGCTACCCCCGCATAAAAGCATTAATTATTACAATGATAAGGGATTTAATAGCTTTAAGTTGAATGAACTTTATAATGATTTACAAAGGTGGCTAATTTTAGCCGCCTTTTATGATTTTTGGCCCGGTTTTATTTTTATGAAAAGAATAAACAAATACATTAAGCGAAACTTCTTAAAGTTGTTTAGCAACTATATATAATTAAAAATTATTATTTTATGGTTTACTTATAAAAACTTTAGGTGTGCTAATCATTTATTTTAGCAAATTTAAAAATTTTGCAGTGTAAGATATTTCGGATTTTGCCACTTGTTCCGGAGTTCCGACTGCAACAATCTCTCCTCCGCCGGTTCCACCCTCCGGACCTAGATCAATTATATAATCGGCTGTTTTTATTAAGTCCAGATTGTGTTCTATCACTAAAACCGTATTACCTGTATCTACAAGTTTTTGCAATACTTTTGTTAATTTATGCACATCGGCTGTATGTAACCCTGTTGTCGGTTCGTCTAATATATAAAAGGTTTTTCCCGTTGAACGTTTGGCGAGTTCTGTGGCAAGTTTAACCCTTTGAGCTTCGCCTCCTGAAAGAGTTGTTGCAGGCTGACCTATCTTTATATAGCCAAGTCCCACCAAACTCATGACCATAAGCTTATTTTTTATTTTAGGAATATTGCTAAAGAATTCGACGCCCTCATCCACGGTCATATCCAAGACATCATATATGTTTTTCCCCTTATATTTTATTTCTAAAGTTTCCCTATTATATCTCTTTCCTTTGCAAACCTCACAAGGAACGTAAACATCCGGGAGAAAATGCATTTCAATTTTAATAATTCCGTCTCCTTGACAAGCCTCACAGCGTCCACCAGCAACGTTAAAAGAAAACCGACCACTACCATATCCTCTGATTCTTGCGTCGTTTGTGGCAGCGAACAATTCTCTTATATCTGTAAAAATTCCCGTATAAGTTGCAGGATTGGAGCGAGGCGTCCTACCAATGGGAGACTGATTTATATCGATTACCTTATCTAAATTTTCTATACCTTTAATGTCTTTGTGCTTGCCGGGTTTTGTTTTTGCCCTGTTAAGTTCGCTTGCCAGCCTTTTATAAATAATTTCATTAACAAGTGTGGATTTACCTGAACCTGATACACCCGTAACACAGGTCATGACACCCAAAGGAATTTTTACATTTATGTTTTTTAAATTGTTATGTTTTGCTTCTAAAATTTCTAAATATTTTCCTGTACCTTGTCTTCTTTTTTCAGGAATTTCAATAAATTTTTTGCCACTTAAATATTGTCCGGTTATAGAATTGTTACAGTTTTTTAAATCTTCGACCGTACCCACGCAAATTATATTTCCACCATATTCTCCAGCCCCTGGTCCGATATCTACAATACAGTCAGCTGAACGCATGGTGTCTTCGTCATGTTCTACGACTATAAGTGTATTTCCTTGGTCTCTTAGTTTTTTTAATGTGTTAATTAATTTATCGTTATCCCTTTGATGAAGACCAATACTAGGTTCGTCTAAAACATATAAAACGCCGACCAAAGAAGCCCCTATTTGAGTTGCCAACCGAATTCTTTGTCCTTCACCTCCGGAAAGTGTACCGGCTTCTCTGGAAAGAGTTAAATATTCGAGTCCTACATCTTTCAAAAAATTCAACCGGTTTTTTATTTCTTTGAGTATTGGCTTAGCAATAATTTTATCTTTTTCTTTAAATTTTAAATTGTCCAAAAAATCAATTGTTTCACAAATGGATTTGTTACAAAGGTCACTAATATTTATTCCCCCGACAGTCACAGAAAGGCTCTCTTGGGAAAGTCTTTTTCCTTTGCATTCGCTGCATGGGACAAAACTCATATAAGATTTAATTTCTTCTTTAATCCAAGAACTTTGAGTATCCTTGAATCTACGTTCAAGATTATTTATAACTCCCTCAAAAACATTATTATATCGCAATTTATGTTGTCCACTGTCTCGGATAATTTCGATTTTTTCATCTTTTGTGCCATAAAGGATAACATCTATAATGTTTTGGGGTAAATCTTTAATAGGGGTGTCGAGAGAAAATCCATAATGTCTGGAAAGACTTTCGAAATACATATGTGCAATATTACTACTGTCCATAGCCCAGCCGCTTCCCTTTATTCCTCCGTCTTTTATAGAAAGGTTCGGGTTTGGGATAATAAGTTCCGGGTCA
>CAQJOC010000027.1:9629-10897 GCA_948815685.1 uncultured Eubacteriales bacterium
TTGGATCTATAACTATTAATTTTTCATCAAATCTTAATTCAGTTCCCAAACCATCACATTTTTTACAAGCACCAAAAGGATTATTAAAAGAAAACATTCTTGGAGAAAGCTCACCTATACTTATTTTATGTTCCGGACAAGCATAATTCATTGAAAATACCAAATCTTCTTCAAAATTTTTATTTATTATTATGAGTCCATCTGCTTCACGTGCCGCCGTTTCTATTGATTCTGAAAGTCTTCCTTTTATGGAAGGTTTCATGATTAATCTATCTATTACAAGGTCAATGTTATGTTTTTTATTTTTTTCGATTTTATTTTTCTCAATTTTATCTTCTTCCGATAAATCATATATTTCCCCATCTATTCTGACTCGTATATACCCGTTTTTACGTGCATTTTCCAGTTCTTTAATATGTTCACCTTTTCTTCCCTGCACAATTGGAGCTAAAATTTGAAGCTTTGTTCCTTCCTCAATTTCCATCACTTTGTCTACGATCTGGTCAACGGTTTGTTGTGAAATTTCTTTTCCGCATACGGGGCAATGTGGGATTCCTACTCTTGCATATAAAAGCCTGAGATAATCATATATTTCCGTTACTGTTCCGACTGTTGACCTTGGATTTTTTGAAGTGGTTTTTTGTTCTATTGAAATTGCGGGAGAAAGACCTTCGATACTGTCAACATCTGGCTTGTCCATTTGCCCAAGAAACTGTCTTGCATAAGCCGAAAGAGATTCAACATATCTTCTTTGCCCTTCGGCATAGATGGTGTCAAATGCAAGTGAAGACTTCCCGGAACCTGAAAGTCCCGTAAAAACAATAAATTTTTCTCTTGGAATCTCTAAATTTATATTTTTTAAATTATGCTGTCTAGCACCTTTAATTACTATTTTATCCGGCATGATTAATTTTTAACTCCCTTTTTTGCTTTTCATCTATTTTAACATATTATTCTTTTAGAAAGTACGTCCATTTTTGCTATTGTACAAAACTATTTTTTATATGAAGCCTCACACAGATAGTATTTATAATATTTAAATAAAAATTTCAAAGAAATGCCGCATGAAGGTTGCTGGTGCCATATGTGAGGTGAATTTTCTGCCCAATTGCAAAAAATTTTTGTACTATATATGGTGGGAAATATGCCTGCAGATGTGTAGCAAAGGTGTTAGCCGCCCTTTGTGTTGTGTTGGTTTAAATATATTTTTATATTTTATAACAATAAATTTATTTGAAATAAACATTTGTATGAAATTATCATATAAT
>CAQJOC010000027.1:10950-12119 GCA_948815685.1 uncultured Eubacteriales bacterium
ACATTGCTACCATCTAATCCTTATATTATGTTGATTATAGTTAAATATCTTGAAAACAGGACAAAAAGTACTAGAATCTGTCATCATTAAATTTTTAAGATGGTATAAAAATATTCCAATTTGTTTAGATTTTTTCCATATTTTATTTTTCCATCACCTGATTTTATCTGTAAAAATTAAAAAATATTAAAAATATATATTGATTTTTGGTTTGCCATATGTTATTATTTAACGTAATTATTAATAAATAAGGAGAATGAAATATGAATTTTAAGAGGTCAAAGATTTGGGCTTGCAGTAGATTGTTGGCGAGTTCATTTTTGGGGTTATTTTGTGCCGGTGGTTTTTTAAATTTAAACATGACCATGATGGTGGCACATGCGGAGGGGCGTGTCTTTGATGGGAATTGTATTAATCGTACTACTTATGATCCACAGACTGGAATTCTCACAATTCCACCTGGCTATACAGAGATAAAAGATTTGAGGGTTGCGGGGGTTAAGATAGTCAATATCCCTGCTAGTATTACGTGCATCGGGGAATTTGCTTTCAGTGGATGCGAATCTCTTACTCATGTTAATATAGAACCTAACAGTAAATTGAAGACGATAGGTTTTGATGCTTTCCGGGAGTGTACCGCTCTTGAAAAAATCAACCTACCTGAAGGACTTAAAGAAATCGACGAAGATGCTTTTGCTAATTGTACTTCACTTACCAGTATAAGCATACCGAGCAATGTGAATACTATTGGCCAATTTGCTTTTGGTAACTGTACTTCACTCAGAGAAATTTTCTTACCCAATCAAATAGGGGAAATTGCTAATTGGACTTTCTATGGGTGCAGTTCACTTGAGAATATAAATATACCAGATTGTGTTAAGAGGATCGGTATGTCTGCTTTTTCAGGCTGTACCTCTCTTAAAACAATCGCACTTCCTAAAGAACTTCGAGAAATCGACGGAGAAGCTTTTTATATTTGTACTTCACTTACAAGTATAGATATCCCGAGCAATGTGAACACTATTGGCTCCTTTGCTTTTGGAAGATGTACTTCACTCAAAGAGATTTCTCTATCAAAGCAGATAAAAGAAATTGACAGTGGAACTTTTGAAGAGTGCAGTTCACTTGAGAATATAAATATACCAGATTGTGTTAGGAGGATCGGTATG
>CAQJOC010000028.1:0-486 GCA_948815685.1 uncultured Eubacteriales bacterium
TCTCATTTATGATTTCACTTCTAGCCTTTTTGAGATAATGCACCTTAATTTCGCATGATACCTATTGTTATTAAAGAACGTGATTTGCATATTTTTTAAGAGAGATTACTTATAGGAAACTCTGCACAAAAATTATATGATGACAGTTTATCTTGAAACGATAGTATTTTATTTGTAATAATTTAATTTAAACATTCGTTTGATTGCGATAATTTATATAGATATAAAACTAAAATTATATTTGTCACTCTTGTTAAAATTTTACAAGTGCTCTTTTTTGGTATTTTCTATATTTTTCTGTTTTACATATTTTAAATATTATATAAAGATAAAGAAATCAAAAATATTTTTAAATTTTTAGATTTTTAATTTACTGTAATAAGAAAAACTAGAACCTACATAGAAAAAAACTAGAACCTAGGTTGAGAGGATATTGAATTTTTTCAATTAAACTATTGATAATTTGAATGTATTATCAAATATTTG
>CAQJOC010000028.1:496-11462 GCA_948815685.1 uncultured Eubacteriales bacterium
CAAATGGTCGGTTCTATATTTGCTTTAGCTCTGAGTATGATAGTGTTTATAAAAGGATACAAAGCAATTTTAAAGGCGGTTTATCCTATTAAATATGAAGATATTGTAAATGAAATGTCTAAAGAGTATAATATTGAACCGGAGTTGATTTACGCAGTTATAAAGACGGAAAGCGGTTTTGATAACGGAGCAAAATCCTCTGCAGGAGCACTTGGGCTTATGCAAATTACTCCGAAGACTTTTGAATGGTTAAAAAAGAATAAAAAGAGAACATTAAATGAACCTGAAGAAATTTTGAATCCTAAAGTGAATATTGGATACGGAGTGCTTTTTTTGAGCATTTTAAGAGAAAAATACGATTCGGAGATTTTAGTTCTGTGTGCATATAATGCAGGTATGAGTGCTGTGGACAGATGGATAAGAGAGAAAAAGGTTTCAAAAAATGAGAAAGACTTTCAAGTTATTCCGTATAAAGAAACAAAATATTATGTAAAGAAAGTGAAAGAATGTAAAAGGATGTATAAGATGCTATATTTTTAGCAATTTGAACACATAATTATAATAAAATAATTTTTATTAGGGGGAATTTTTATGGATAACAATAAAGAACTAAGAGAAAAACTTCTTATCAAAAAAAAGAACGGCGGGAGACTTCTTTCTGAAGAGGAAATACAGAAAGCAGAAAAATTTAGTGAAGGTTATAAAATTTTTTTGGACGAAGGTAAAACAGAGCGGGAAGCCGTGTTTTATGCAGTTGAGGAAGCAAAGAAAAAGGGGTTTGAAGAGTTTGATAAAAATAAATCTTACAAACCCGGAGATAAAATATACAGTGTTAACAAAGAAAAATCTTTAATTTTAGCTGTAATAGGAAAAAACGGAGTAAAAAATGGAGTAAGTATGGCAATTGCCCATGTCGATTCTCCACGTATAGACTTAAAGCCGAGACCTCTTTATGAAGACAGTGAAATGGCACTGTTTAAGACTCACTACTATGGTGGCATAAAAAAATATCAATGGACGGCAATGCCACTTGCCATGCATGGGAAAGTGGTTAGAGCAGACGGAACTCAAGTGGATATTAAGCTTGGAGAAAAGCTGGATGAACAGTGCTTTTGTATAACTGACCTTCTGCCTCATCTTGCGGGTGAACAGATGCGTAAAGTAATGTCTAAAGCAATTACTGGAGAAAATTTGAATGTTGTTGCTGGAAGCATTCCTTTAAGAGAAGATAATGAATCGGACAGTGTAAAATTAAACATCATGAAGTTAATCAATGAGAAATACGATATAACGGAAGAAGATTTCGTAAGCGCTGAAATTGAACTGGTACCTGCATATAAGGCACAAGATATAGGATTTGACAGAAGTCTGATAGGGGCATATGGTCATGATGACAGGTCATGTGCATATCCATGTTTGGAAGCTATCATGGACACGGAAGTTTCAGATAATACTGTTGTAACCGTTTTAGTGGACAAGGAAGAAATAGGAAGCGAAGGAAATACCGGAATGAAATCGCTTTTTTTGAAGTATTTTATTGCCGATTTAGCAGAACGTGAGGGACTCAAGGGGAGAGACGTATTAAGAAAATCAAAATGTCTTTCTGCAGATGTGAATGCAGCATTTGACCCTACCTATTCTGGGGAATACGAGGCAGCTAACAGCTGTTATGTAAATAGAGGAGCTGTTATAACTAAATATACCGGAAGCGGAGGAAAAAGCGGAACTTCTGATGCTTCAGCCGAATTTATGGGAGAAGTCAGAAGTAAACTTAACAAAGAAAATGTACTTTGGCAGACAGGGCAGTTAGGGAAAGTCGATGCCGGAGGAGGAGGCACTATTGCCAAGTATGTGGCTAATTTATGTGTTGATGTTGTCGATGTGGGAATTCCGGTTTTGTCAATGCATTCGCCGTTTGAAATTGTTTCTAAAATTGACGTTTATATGCTTTACAGGGCAGTCCTTGCTTTTTTTAAATAGTTATATATAGTTTTTATTCATTTTTACTTATTTACAATTGAATTTTTATAGCTTTGTGATTTATAAAAGTATAAAAAGCTATAAGAACCATTTGTAAATGTTTTTTATTTATACTGTTCTATTCTTTTTTATCTATTTTTAATAAATGTTAAAATATAAAACCTTAAAACGTAAGTAAAGTATATAAAAATTAGTTGATTAATATTTAGATAATAAAAAAATAAAAATATGTATAAAAAGTAAGGAAATATTTGGGAAAAAATAATTTAAACATTTCATTTCATGAGTTTAAAGTTAATATTTTTTCATAAAAAGGTGAAATTAAGTTTTTTATGTTGTAAAATTTGGTAAAACGAATTATCCGAATTTGCAGAAAGATAAAGAACAAAAAAATAAAAGAAGAAATAAAAAAAGAAAATAGAAGGAAAAAACGAAAAATTTATAAATAGATAAAAAAATCGACAAAAAATAAAATTTTTATTGAAAACTATTGACAATTCTTGTTTTATAAAGATAATTTTATGTATAATATATATTAGCTATGTAATGATTTTTAAGGGATGATTTAGATTGAAAGATATGATAGAGCAAATTATCAGTACAGATAAAAAATCGAGAGAATCTGTGGAAAAGGCAAAACAGATTAGAATACGTGCTGCTCAAAAAATAGTTGATATCCGTGAAAGGAAAAGGAAAGAATATCTTGAAAAAGCGAGGGCAAACATAGAGGTAATTGCAGAAGAGGAAAGAGTTAGGGCGGACGCTAAGTTAAAGGCAATAGAAAGAGAATATGAAGAAATTGAGAAAGAAATAAATGAAGTTTATGATGAAAATTACGAGACGTGGGTTAAAATGCTTGTACAGAGAGTGATTGAGGGGTGAAATAAGTGTTTTCTTTTGCGTCTAATGCGGTTTTATCTAAGGCAAGGGCAATGTACGGAAAAAGAATAAAGGAAAAAAATTATAATGAGCTACTGAATTGTAAAAGTGTTACGGAGGTTGCACTTTATTTAAAACGAAAAACGACTTATGAAGACGTACTGCAGGTCATGGATGAAAGCGATATTCACAGAGGTAAACTTGAAGAGATTTTAAGACAACAACTATTTTATGATTTTGCAAGACTCGGACGGTATGATTTATCGGTAGGAGAAAAATTTTTTTCATATTTAATATCCCGTGCGGAAATAGAAAAAATTATGCATAGTCTGATGTTTTTTAAAAGTGAAAAATCCGGAACTTATACTTATCCTCTACCTCCGATTTTTGAAAATCACACCAAAATAGATTTTTATAAACTTTCGGATATTAAAAATTATGATGACTTTTTGGATGCGGTAAAAAATTCACCGTATTACAAAATACTTATTCCTTTAAGACCTGAGCCAGACAGCGAGGTGGACTTGACCAAGCTGGAAACAGTACTTTACACTTATTTATATAAAATTATGTTTGATATAATAAATGAAAATTTAAAAGGGACGTATCGTGCGGAAATGAAAGATTTGTTTAATTCATACATAGACTTAAGCAATCTTGTCAGGATTATTAGAATGAAAACAAATTATAATTTAAGTAAAGAATACATTTTTTCTTCTCTTTTAAGATTTGGTACGCTTAAGAAACAACAAATTGAAAAATTCATTGAATCAAAAGATTTTGAACATATGATAAAAGATATAGAAAATACAAGAATTGCAAAAAAATGGCTTGGCGAAAAAAATGGAATAAATAATAACGGAAAGATAGATGATAATGCTCCTAAAAATATGAGATTTAAAAAATGTACACACTATATAAGATTTTCGAAATCTCCTCCGGTCGTTTTAATGTCATATATTTTTCTTAAAGAAATAGAACTTTTAAATATAACGAATATTATTGAAGGAATACGATACAATGTAGCTGTGGATGAAATTAAAAAAATTTTAATAAGATAGTTTTAAAAAGGAGGTTTTAAACTTGAGTGTTGCAGAGATGAAACTTATAAGTATAATCGGACTTATGCAGGATTTAGGGGACGTCGTTCGAATATGTGGAAAATCCGAATCATTTCAACCGGACAATGTGTTTTCATTTTATTCAAATACAGAAAAATTTGTGCCGGTTAATGAAGAAAGTCATTATACAAAGCTTATAAATAAGATATCCGAAATAGCAAAAGGTGCAAAATGGAAGCTTAAAGTCGTTGAGACATCTGATTTCGATGCAGATAATGCCCAAATTGCCGAATATGTTGATTATATTTCTGACAAAATGAGGGAACTTTCGACAGAAAAAAACGGACTTTTGGAAAAAAGTAAAAAATATAAAAGTGAGATAAGCAAAATTGAAAAATTCAGAGGTCTTGACGCTAAAATAAATGAACTTATGGATTGCGAATATGTAAAGGTTAGGTTTGGAAAAATTCCCAGAGAAAGCTTTGAAAAACTTTCGTTTTATGGTTCTGACGACGACATATTGTTTTTCCCATGCAGTCAGGATAATTTATATTATTGGGGTATCTATTTTGCTCCTATTGAAAGAATCAATGAAGTTGACAGAATTTTTTCAAGCCTTTATTTTGAAAATATTGAAATAGAAAATTTTGATGGAACGGTAGAAGAAAAAATAGAAAATTTTCAAAGCGAATTTCGTAAATTAAGTGAAGAAATTTTTATATTGGATAAGAAAATAGAGTTGTTTTGGGAACAGCAAAAAGGACAGTGTTTAAGGGTTTATTCAAAACTTAAAGAACTTGAAGCATTTTGTGAAATAAGAAAATTTGCGGCAAGATATAATGAAAGTTTTATACTTGTCGGATGGATTCCGGCTGAGAAAGAACGTGAGTTTTGTGGAAAATTATCTGAAATAAACGGTGTGGAGTACTCGACGGAAACAGGTCAGAATATTTTAGGCCATTCTCCTCCGGTTAAGCTAAAAAATAAAAAGATATTTAGACCATTTGAATTTTTCGTTGACACCTATGGACTCCCATCTTATGATGAAATTGACCCGACAATATTTGTATCGATAACTTATACGCTTTTGTTTGGGATTATGTTTGCAGATTTAGGGCAGGGACTTATAGTTTCGGTTGTAGGGTATTTAATGTGGAAATTGAAAAAAATGAGACTTGGCAAACCACTTATATTATGTGGACTGTCATCAGCGGTATTTGGAACGATTTTCGGTTCGGTCTTCGGATATGAACATATGCTTGACCCTTTTTATAAATCTGTTTTCGGGCTTAATGAAAAGCCAATAGAAGTAATGGATTCGGGAGCGACTAATACGATAATTTATTCGGCTGTGGGAATAGGAATAGTACTTTTGATTTTTGCAATGATTTTAAATATTTATTCTTCAATCAGAAGACATAAATACGGAAATGCGATTTTTGGTCAAAATGGAATATCCGGTTTAATTCTTTATACGTCCTCGGTAGTGTTGCTACTTGATATGATGGTTTTTCATTTTAATTTTGCCAATCCGATAAGTATAATATTTTTTATAGGAATTCCTTTGATATTTATAATGTTTAGTGAAATTTTGAGTGCACTTATTGATAAAAAAGCCGATTGGAAACCGGAAAGTTGGGGAGACTATTTAGCCCAAAGTATCTTTGAAATGTTTGAAGTGGTTTTAAGTTACGTTACAAATACAATGTCTTTTCTTAGAGTAGGTGCTTTTGTACTTGTTCACGCAGGCATGATGATGGTAGTGTTTACAATAGCGGAAATGCTGGGCGGAACAGGATATATTATAGCGGTAATTATAGGTAATATATTTGTTATGTGTCTTGAAGCACTTTTAGCGGGAATTCAAGTTTTAAGATTGGAGTTTTATGAAATGTTTAGTAGATTTTTTGATGGGCAGGGGAGACCGTTTGCACCTGTAAAGCTAAAAAGACAAATTTGATAAGAGAATTGAAAAAAGATAGATAAACCTATTAAAAAAAGTAAAAATGAATAAAAGGAAACAAAAGAAAATAAAAGGAAATTTTTGGAGGTTTGATTTTTATGATGAATTTAATATTGATAATGTGTTGTATAGTTCCCGCACTTTTTGTTTTATTAACTACACTGGTGGCGATTAAGGCTGTAAAAAGGGGAGTTGATAAAAAGGTTGCTGTATTTTCACAAATAGGGTCGGCAGTATGTGTAATGTTTATGTGCTTTTTAATACCGGGAGTCTGCAAAATACATGAAGCGGCGGAAGTTACAAATTCGGAATCAAAGGTGGAGACTGCAGAAAGTGCAGAAATAAAAAGTGCTTCGTCTATGGGATTTGCCATAGGACTGGTTGCTGCAGCGGTTGTTACAGGTCTTTCGGGAATCGGAGGAGGAATTGCTGTGGCATCAGCGGCTCCGGCAGCTATTGCGGCAACTTCCGAAGACCCTAAAGCTTTCGGTAAGTCGCTTATATTTGTTGCACTCGGGGAGGGAATTGCTCTTTACGGACTTCTTGTATCAATAATGATTTTCAGCAAAATAGACCAATTACTGGGGGTGTAGCCCATGAAGTTTTACCTTATAAGTGATAATGTGGATACGATAGTCGGAATGAGGCTTGCAGGTATAAGCGGGACTTTAGTCCATGAAGAATGTGAGGTAAAAACGGCGCTTAGTAAAGCTGTTGAAATGAAAGATGTTGCTGTGATTTTGATAACGGAAAAGCTTGTAAAGTTGTGTGAAAGTTTAGTTTATGAGCTTAAGCTCAAGTGCAGAGGTCCTTTGATAGTGGAAATTCCGGATAGACATGGAGAGGGAAGGACAAAAGATTCAATAACGAGATATGTAAGGGATGCCATAGGTCTAAAAATTTAAATTTATTTTTTATTCTTATTTTTATTCTTATTTTTTACCTTTACTTTTATCCTTTATTTTTATATTTATATTTCTTTGTACCAATGTTTTTGTTTTCACATTTATTTTCACATTCCTTTCACATTTTATTTAAGCAGGGAGGCGAAGCTGATGTATGATGATGAACGAGTAAGCAGATTTTTACGTGCGATAGATCGTCATGCCAAGAGACAACAAAATGAGATTTTGCAGGAGATGGAGAAACTTGAAAAACGTGAGCTTGAGAAAGCTGAAGCTGAGATTATAGAAGATGTGAAAGTAATTCTCAGACGCGAAATTAATGGAATTAAAAATAAAATTTCTGTTGAAGTTTCTCATAAGGAGTTGGATGAAAGGAGAAAAATTGCACACAAAAGACGTGAAATGATGAAAAATGTATTTAAAGAAAGTGAGAAAAGATTAATAGAATTCACAAAAACAAAGGAATACAGAGACAGCCTTGTCAGATACACTAAAAATATCGCCGAAAGGCTTAAGGGTGACGATGTAATTCTTTATGTGTATGAAGAAGATTTAAAATATAAACAGATGATTGAGGATGCATTTGGAAGAAAGTGCAGTTTGGAATCTGATAAAAATATAAAAGTCGGAGGAATACGAGGATACAGTAAAAGTGAGGGCTTAATTGCAGATGAGACGATAGATGCAAAGTTAGCGACTCAGGAGGAATGGTTTTTAGAAAAATATGGGAACAGGCTCATACAGAACTTTTTGAAAAAGGACTGAGATATTATGGAGAAAGGTGGGAAAAAGGGCGTATCCGTACGCTTTTTGATATGATTAACGAAAGCTTTATTTATGGGATTAATGGTCCGGTTGTGACAATTGAAGATACCTCAGCATTTTCAATGATGGAAATGGTTTACGTCGGTCAGCAAAAGCTTGTCGGAGAAGTAATTAAAATAGATCGTAATTTTACTACAATACAGGTTTACGAAGAAACTACGGGACTTAAGTCCGGAGAAAAGGTTACGGGGACAGGTGGTCCTATGCAAGTAAAGCTTGGCCCGGGGATAATTGGAAACATATTTGATGGTATTGAACGTCCACTTAAGTCTATTAAAGAAAAATCAGGAGTTTTCATATCCAGAGGATGTGATGTTAATCCGTTGGATGAAGAAAAATTTTGGGATGTAAGTATTTGTGTAAAAATAGGAGATAAGATTGAAGCGGGGGATATTTACGCGGAATGTCAAGAAACTTCTATGATAAGGCATAAGTGTATGGTACCGCAGGGACTTCATGGAGAAGTCATAAATTGCAGAACGGACGGAATGTTTAGAGTAGATGACACAATAGTTGAAATTCGGGATAAAGACGGAATAGAGCATAAGCTCACTCTTTGCCAAAGCTGGCCGATACGTCGGGGGAGACCGGTATGGAAAAGGCTTCCGCCGAATATTCCTCTGATTACGGGGCAGAGAATAATAGATACTCTTTTTCCGATTGCAAAGGGAGGGGCTGCAGCTATTCCCGGAGGATTTGGAACGGGAAAAACAATGACTCAACATCAGCTTGCGAAATGGTCTGATGCAGATATAATCGTTTATATAGGCTGTGGAGAACGTGGAAACGAAATGAGTCAAGTTCTTAGTGAATTTTCTGAACTTATTGACCCGAAATCGGGTAAACCTATGACTGAGAGGACAATTCTTATTGCCAATACTTCAAATATGCCGGTTGCGGCACGGGAAGCTTCCATATATACAGGGATAACTCTTGCGGAATATTATCGTGATATGGGATATCATGTGGCAATAATGGCAGATTCGACTTCCAGATGGGCGGAAGCCTTAAGAGAAATATCCGGAAGATTAGAAGAAATGCCCGCTGAAGAGGGATTCCCGGCTTATTTACCATCAAGGCTTTCTGAATTTTACGAACGTGCCGGTAGGGTAAAAAATCTAAATGGTTCCGAAGGGTCTGTAACGATAATAGGAGCTGTTTCACCTCAAGGTTCGGATTTTTCTGAACCGGTTACGCAAAACACGAAAAGATTTACCAGATGCTTTTGGGCTCTTGATAAATCGCTCGCATATGCAAGACATTATCCCGCAATAAATTGGTCCACAAGTTATAGTGAATATTTTGTGGATTTAGATTTATGGTATTCAAAACATTTAGGCGAATCTTTTATAAGGTATAGAAAAAAGATAGCTGCAATTTTACATGAAGAAGATAAACTTATGGAGATAGTAAAACTTGTAGGTTCGGATGTTCTACCGGATGACCAGAAGCTTATTATAGAAATTGCAAGGGTAATCAGAGTAGGCTTTTTACAGCAAAATGCCTTTCATAGTGAGGATACTTACGTTCCTTTAGAAAAACAGAAAAAAATGATGAGAATAATTTTACACTTAAACAGAAAAGCAAAACAACTTATATCTGCATCGATTCCTATATCTAAAATTATAGAAACCGGGATCTTTGACAGGTTGACAAAGATAAAGTACGATATTCCGAATAACCGTCTTGAAATGTTTGACGAATATACGGAAGAAATAGAAAAAACCATAAATAAGATAATAGGTAAATAAAAAAGATAGGGGGGATAAAATTGATACTTGATTACGTTGGAGTAAAAGAGATAAAAGGTTCGCTTATAACTCTTGATAATGTTGATAATGCTTCGTATGAAGAAATGGTTGACATTCGTCTTGCGAACGGGACAAAAAGGCAAGGTAGGATTGTAAAAATAGAAGGAAAAAGAATTGTTATTCAAGTTTTCGAAGGTACAAGTTCAATTTCTCTTTCTAACACAAAAACACGTCTTACGGGTCATCCTATGGAGCTTTCACTTGCACCGGAGATATTGGGAAGGGTTTTTAATGGAGCAGGAAATCCGGTTGATGGCCTTGGAAAGGTATTTTCAAAAAAGAAAATGGATATAAATGGGGTTCCGATTAATCCCGTATCTAGAATATATCCTAAAAATTATATTAATACCGGGATTTCAACAATAGATGTTCTTGCAACATTAATAAGAGGTCAAAAACTTCCGATTTTCTCATGTTCCGGTATGAAACATAACGAGCTTGCCGTTCAAATTGCAAAACAGGCAAAAATTTTAGGAGCAGAAGGTGACAATTTTGCAATAGTTTTTGCCGCAATAGGAGTAAAAAACGATGTGGCGGAGTTTTTCAGAAGAAAATTTGATGAATCTGGTATGCTTCAAAGAGTGGTTATGTTTTTAAATTTATCGAGTGATTCGGTAATAGAAAGAATTCTCACACCGAGGTGTGCCTTAACAGCTGCAGAATACCTTGCCTTTGAGCTTGGTATGCATACTTTAGTGATAATGACGGATATTACTTCGTATGCCGAAGCTGTTCGGGAATTTAGTTCATCTAAGGGAGAAATTCCCGGAAGAAAGGGATATCCGGGTTACTTATATTCAGATTTGGCATCACTTTATGAGCGTGCCGGTATGGTAGAGGGGAGAAAAGGTTCAGTAACGCAGATACCTATTCTTACCATGCCGAATGATGATATAACACATCCTGTACCGGATTTGACAGGATACATTACCGAAGGACAAATTGTTTTAGACCGAAACCTGGAAAAAATGGGATTTTATCCTCCCGTATCGGTTTTGCCATCACTCTCACGTCTTATGAAAGACGGAATAGGGGAGGGGTACACTAGAAAAGACCATGCCTCGCTCGCAAATCAACTTTTTGCCTCATATGCCAAAGTGATGGATGCCAGAGCATTGGCTTCTGTTATCGGAGAAGATGATTTATCGGGGACAGATAAACAATATATAAAATTTGGGAAACTTTTTGAAAAGAAGTTTGTAAACCAGGGATTTAATGAGAATAGGTCCATAGAAGAAAGTTTGGATTTGGGCTGGAAACTTCTTTCGACTCTTCCAAAAAAAGAACTCGATAGAATAGATGATGCGACACTTAAAGCTCATTATATTGATGATAAGAATGTCTTAGAAAAGAGTGAATTGGAAAAAAATAAAGACGATATTTGGGGAAATGCGAATATTTTAGAAGACGATATGGAAGATGACATGGAAGACGATATAAACAGCGTAGAAGAAAAGGATTTTAAAGTTGATTAAAATAATATCAAAGATTTATTTTCTTTAATTTATTTTTTTAATTTATTTCCTTAATTTATTTCCTTAA
>CAQJOC010000029.1 GCA_948815685.1 uncultured Eubacteriales bacterium
GATTAGTTTTCCCTCTTTTTTTATCTATCCTTTAATTAGAACTTTCAAAAATCAAAATATTGGGTTAAGGATAAATATAAAATAAAAAAATTTTGAGATTCTGTTTATGAAAAATATCAGCTTTTTAATGTCTCAAGTTGATTTTGCGGGAATTTTATTCTAAAAAACAAAAATATTTTAATTTATCCTTATTATTGCTCTTTTCTTCTTTTCTTGGTTTAGTTTTTAAGTTATTTAAATATAAACCTATACCCTGACTCTATACCGTTTCATAATATAATTTTAGTCCCACGTTTTTCAAATCAGTTTACTATAAATCCTATCTTTTCCTTTGCTCTTTTTAAAGTGTTCTCAGAAATTTCTAAAGCGGTTATAGCACTCTGTCTATATTTTTTCTGTAAATACTCTTTATCAGAAATGTATTCTTTAAATTTTTCCTGAATCGGTAAAAGATTTGCAATAACGGATTCTGCCACAGCTGTTTTAAATACCCCATATCCTTTACCTTCAAACTCTTTTTCTATTTCATCAAAGGTTTTGTTCTCAAATGTAGAATAAATGTTCATTAAATTGTTAATCCCAGTCTTTTCTTCAGGAGTAAACTTCACCTGTGTCCCTGAATCTGTAACCGCCCTTTTGAATTTCTTTATTATTGTATCTTGACTGTCCGTTAGAAATATACAAGCATTTGGATTCAATTCTGATTTTGACATTTTGGACTTAGGATTTTGCAGTGACATAATTCTTGCTCCCGTTTTAGGAATAAAAGCTTCAGGTACCACAAAAGTTTCTCCGTATATTCCATTAAATCTTTGGGCAATGTTTCTTGTAAGTTCCACATGTTGCTTTTGGTCTTCTCCTACGGGAATTAAATCTGCTCCGTAAAGAAGTATATCTGCCGCCATTAATGCAGGATAAGAAAAAAGTCCCGCATTTATGTTATCGGTATATTTTTTTGATTTATCTTTAAACTGTGTCATTCTGCTAAGTTCGCCGAATTGAGTATAACAATCAAGTATCCAGGCAAGTTCCGAGTGCGTATGAACATGGCTCTGTATGAAAAATAAGCTTTTTTCCGGATTGATACCACAAGCCAACAGTAATGCATATAATTCTATTGTATTTTTGCGAAAATTTTCAGGATTTTGCCGGACAGTTATTGTATGTAAATCAGCAAGTGCAAAGATACATTTGTAATTCTCTTGAAGTTCGGACCAATTTTTAATCGCACCTAAATAATTACCCAGTGTCATGGCTCCGCTTGGCTGAATTGCACTAAAAATAGTCTCTTTATTTTTTTTATATTCATTTCCTTTTTTTGCTTCCATTATTCCATCTTCTTTCAACTTTATGTATGTATTTATTATAATTTGCCTTATCCATTTTCCCTTATTTCTACGTCTTTTTTATAAATTTTAAATAATTTTCACCTCAGACATTTTTTTTATTAAAAAAATTACTTACTTAGGGCTTGTCTAGGACTTGTCTGAAAAATAAAAAATAGCTAAAGTGGGAATAATTGGTAGATACGAAAAATATTGCTCAGGTGAAAGTTTGGTATAAAATTCAAACTTTTTTATAAGCTAAATTCTTGTCTCTCTGGAATCATTTATTGGGGGGGGATTTATGAATTAGCTAAAATATATAGTTTGTTTTATTTTTTAGACAAGGCCTAAACTAAAAATAAAAACTAAGAATTTTTGTAAATTTAAAAATATTAAAAACGCAAAATATGGGTTATTTTTTATAATTTTTCTTTTAATCTGTTTACAAGTACAGTCCCAGGATAATACCAAGAAAGAATTTGCTTGTAATCTGCTCCCTGTTTTGCCATAAACTGTGCCCCGTATTGGCTCATTCCCACTCCGTGCCCATATCCCTTTACTTTAAATATAAACTTCCCGTTTTGATAATTAACGTCGAAAGCTGCTGAACGAAGTGAAAACATCGTCCTTATTTCTCTCCCTGTGGTTTTATGAGAACAAACTGTTAAGCTTTTAACCGTTCCCGCTTGCGTTTTTTCAATATCTTTTATCCAAGTTGATGGATCCCCTTCAAAATTTGAATCTAGCCAAGACTTTTTTATTGTTTCTTTAAAGTCTTCCGAACTTATTTCCGCATAAGTCTCATAACCTTGTGCCTGCTTGTCTCCCGGACTTGAAACATTTGTAAGATACCTAACTTCGCCTCCGAATACATCTTTGGAACTTTCCGTTTCACCGGAAGACATCGCATGATAAACAGCCAATATAAGATTACCATCATCTTCTAAAACTTCTCCAAAAACACTGTCCACTGCGTTTTTTATTTTTCCATATCTTTCTTCAAATTTTTCTCCCCACTTAGCTTTTAGCTGCTCAGATGACACATAGTATTTCCATTTTTTCGAGTCTACACTGATTTCCGCCTGCCCCTCTCCATTTTTTTTTCTGAATTCTTCTCTTGCCCTGCTAAAATATGTATATGCTGCTACAGCTTGCGCTTTCAAAGCTTCCGTTTCAAATGAAACAGGCATTTCCGTTGCAACAGTTCCGTATATAAGCTCCTTTTCGGGAATCTTAAAATTTTTTTCCGTTCCTTCATCAAAAATATAAAAATAGCCTTCACCGCTTACCTTTGCCCTTTCACCTATGATCCCTCCTTTTTTATTCTCTTTCTTATTTAATGCAACAGGCAAAAGAGGAATAAAAACCATCAGCAAAAGCATAATTATCAATAAAAATAAAAATTTTTTTAACTCAGACGACACTTTGTTATCCACTTCCCACACAAAATCCTCAAATACCCCTGACTACCTTGACTTTTAACTTACATAAAGATATAATTATATAATCAGTATGCGGTTACACAAATAAATATGACTTTTAAACGGTGTGCTACAGCTTCTTATAAATTTTTCGGGAGGTTTTTTTATGAAATTAAAATTTTTGTGGCCTTTGTTTATCGTTGTTTCGTTTATTTTAGTGCCTGTAAAAATATTTGCTTCTTTTACGGGTTCGGGTTTCGATAAATCGACCGAATTTTTTATTATTTCCATGATTGCTATGATATCTTTTTTTGTATTTGCATTTTTTTATTCAAAACATAATTTAAAAACTTATGAAATAAACAAAAATCCTTATCTTGGAATATCAAGCTTATTAGTGGGGAGCTCATTTATTTGGTATACTGTAGGATTGATAACCTCACATACTTCTTCTGATGCATTTTTTCAAAATTTATTTTCTCTTGTATTTGCTATCGCCTCTGGTATAGCTTTTTTGTTTATCGCTTTGAGTTATTTTTTCGGAAAAAACAAAATTTCACAAATCCCTGTTTTGATATTTTTTCCGATTTTTTGGTATGTTTCTAAAATGGTTTCGTTTTTATCTATTTCCGACAGCACTCCCGACCAATATGAGGTTGCAATGTGTTCGTTTATTTTATTGTTCCTTCTTAATCAAATTAAAATATTTGTTAAAATTCCCGGAGGCAAAAATACAATAAAAAAGCTTTTGATGTTTGGATTCCCTGCTGTTGTCACGTCTTTGATGTTTTGTATCCCTGAAATTTCATCGGAAATACAGTCATTTTCAGATACCATGAATCCCATCAGTTTGTCTTCTTTATTTATACAAATTACAGTTAGCATATACATATGCTTTACCCTTATAAACATTCGAAGCCAAATGGAATTAGACTGATTTGTATGGTTTATTTTGGGTCAAACAATAACTTCTCAAAAACATTTCTACAAAAAAACGAATAAAGTTTTTATTTTTTATTATTTCTTATTCTTTTTACGAATAAAGTTAATAGTGTTTGTCTCTAATGCCGGTGAAGAATAAATAATAAAACGTAAAGATATAATCTTGATAAGATAAATCGTTTATTATATAAAAAATCCAATTGAAAATATCTACGTTCAGGTTAATTATATTGCTGAGGAGTTTTGATTGAATGTTGATTGATTTTACCATAGTTATAATTTACTTGACAGCTATTGTTTGTACAGGTTTAGTAGCTTCCAGAAAAAAGATTCAAAATATAAAAGAATTTTCATTATCAAGGAAAAAATATGGCATATTTGTCTTAGTCTCAACATTAAGTGCTGCATTTATCGGTGGAGGATTTTCGACAGGAAATGCGGCGAAGGTCGCACAAATCGGAATAGGAAATATTTTTGCTCTTTATGGTTTTTCTGTGGCAGTAATATTAATTGGAAAATATGTAGTTCCAAATATAAAAAGTTTTAAAGATGTATCTTCTACAGGGGAGATTATGGGTAAATGTTATGGCAAAAATGCTCAAATTTTTACTGGAATATTTGCTTTTATAGTATGTGCCGGAATACTTGGAGCACAAATCAGTGCAATAAGCTACATATTTAACGTTTTTTTGGGGCTTGAACCTCTTTATGGACTACTGATAGGAATATTTTGTGTGATTATATCTACTTCTTTCGGTGGAATGCAGTCGGTTGTTGCCACAGAAGTAATTCAATTTATTATCTTGATGATAGCCATGCCATTGCTTCTTATTTTTAGTGTAATAAAAACCGGAGGGATATCTAATATAATTGCACAAATACCTCAAGGACATTTTAATATATTTAATAAAGTCGGCCCTTTAGGATTATTTTCACTGTTTGTGTCATTTGCGGCAGGTGAATCCATGGTTCCTCCATATGTACAAAGGCTTCTAATGGGTAAAGATTTAAAAACTACTTCCAGAGCTACAGTTATAAGTGGCATTTTATCATTTCCGTTTTTTATGATAACCGGATTAATAGGACTGGTAGGAATTGTATATTTCAAAAATCAAAATATCGATACAAATTCGGTCTTGCAAGCTATGATTAATTCGGTTGCACCTATAGGCATTAGAGGATTTTTAATCGCAGGAACACTTTCAATCGTAATGTCTAGTGCAAGTTCGTTTTTAAACAGTGCATCAGTAGAATTAGTCAATAATGTATGGATACCTATTTTTGATCAAAAAGAAGTTTTTCACAAGTCGGTTTTGCTTGTCAGGTTAGTAAACGTTTTAACGGGAATAATCGCTGCAATGTTCGCACTTTTAGTCCCAAATGTTTTAGACATTTTAGTATATTCATATTCTTTTTGGAGCCCAATAATTTTGGTTCCTTTACTTGCAGCACTTATGGGAAAAAAGACTATCCCCATTGCTTTTTATATTTCAATGATTTCCGGAATTTTTGCAATGCTTTTAGGTAATTTCTTTCTGTCGCCATTTAATATTGACGGAAGTGTAATAGGAATAGCTACCAATATGATAACATTTTGTTTAGCTACTAAGTTTTTCAGTAATGGCATTGCCAAAGAACAATCAATTATAGGTTAAAAATTTAAGAATATAAACATAGCAATTGCAGTTAAAAGGGGAAATCACATTCCTGAATAAGATATTATATACTTATATTGAATAATATGAATTATTTTTATATTTAAAAAACATGTTTACCCATCTTTTTAACTGCGTTTTCTATAAAATAACTTAAAACCTGTGCAACATTTCATAAAATAAAAAAACTAAAAGCGACCCGGACAAATGCCCAGGTCGTATAGTAAGATTTTTAATAAATATTCTTCCCAAACAGCAGTTGAAATATTACGGAAATGGATAATTCATAGGAATGGGATTATAATAACGAATTTGACAAGATTCTTCGCCTCGACCAGGATCTCCACCAAACCTAAAATCTGGCTGCGGACGAGCCTTCTGAATTTCAGGGCCCCAAATATTAGTAGGATCAAATACCGAATCAACACAAGTACAAGCAGGAATCAAAAAAGGCTGCCCTGTCCTATTAAATGAGTTTCGAATCTGTTGATCAAGGGAAGGAGCAAAGTCCGGACCAGGATCATTTCCCGGCATGATATTTATATTTCCAAAAGCTCGTTCACCAAGAAATTGTAAATTGCTTGAACCGTCCTGAGCTCCCGGAAACTTTACACTGTGACTGCCACCATGTATTGTGCTATTATCAAAACAATGATTACCGACATATACGCAAGATTTCGGTATTACAATATCACAATCAAAATTAGACCTATGAAAAGTATAATCATTTAAGGAAGTAATATTTGGGGGAATATTTTTAAAACGATTACCGCCACACGCAAAAGCTGCTTTACCTATATATTTTACAGTATTTGGAAATTCCGAAAATACAGCATGGCAATTTATGAAAGCTCTCTCCCCTATTGATTCCAAACCTTCAGGAAATATGATTTCTCCAAAAAGATTTGTGCAATTTTCAAAGCAGCTGTTACCTATTTTTTTACAATTTTTAGGCAAAGTAATATCTCTGAGTGACTGATTGCCCCTAAAAAGATTTTCGGGTAATTCTGTGATATTATCATTAAATTCCACTTTGCTGAAATTACAATCTCTAAAAGCATCCGGGTGTATATTCCTGAAACACTTCGGAACTATAAAGGTACCATCAGGTCCGTCGGGTGCATATTTAGGCGCATTTGTAAATATTCTCACAAAATCAGAATCCAATGTGTCCGATATCCTGCCATTGTTATATAATGTATAATAAGCAGCAAAGTCAATATTGCCGGATGCATCTATCAAATTATAATTAGGACAAATGAATACGTGTCTTAATAATCCAGATAATTTATCCCAATCTACTTTATTTATAATATCATCAGGCAAAACAAGCCCGACTATATCATAAGATAAGTTGTCAAAAGCATCCGACGCTACCGAATCAAAGCCATCAGGAATGAATAATATTCTGGTTCTGTTATCGACAAAATTACAAAACTTAAAATTAGAACAAAGTATTCCTACAGCAGCTGCATCCAATTCTCCTCTGAATTCTTCCTGTTCTTCCTCTTCCCCCGGTCCTACCGCGTATACCTTGTTTATGTCTCTATTAAAATACGGTACAGCTGATAGCATAGTCCCAAAAATCGCAGTTGCTGCTAATTTGCCAATAAAGCAAATTTTTGATTTTTTATTATTCATAAGCAAAAATTCCTTTCATACATAATTTGTATCATATGATCCAGCCGACTAGTCGTGCTACTTATATTAACCTAAAAGAAATAATTTATCAACATTAATTTTGTTTTTTTTAATTTTAATAAACACATTTATACTATATAAACCTAATTTGAAAATATGAGGATAAATCTTTATTATGAAGTAGTACGAATTATTTATTGTTCTGGAACTTAATTTCTCATTAGGCGTTTGGGTGTTCATTTTTTTCGGTTTATCTATGAATTGGATAAAATATATAGTTTGTTTTTATTTTTCAGACAAACCATAATTTATATTTCTAAAATTATTGCACTATGTTTAACTACAAAATATAGTTACATAATTTAAAAAGGGTAAATGTAAAGAAACTTATCCATCCTCTTTTTTAATTTTTAAAATATGAATTTTTTCATAAAAATATATAGCTTACATAGATAGTAAATCTTAAAAAAATTTTTTATCTTATGAAAAGTTCAGAAAGATATTTTTTACTTTCAACAAAAATCTTACCTATTGCAACTGTGATTTATAAAGGTCTTTATAAATATTGCATTCTTTTAATAAATACTTGTGAGTTCCCAACCCTACTGATTTCCCATTATCCAAAACAAGTATTTGATTTGCATTCCATATGTCTGTAATTTTTTGTGAAATAATAATTTTTGTCATACCATTTAAAGTGTCTAAAGATGACTTTAATTTTGAGCTTGTCCCAGCATCGAGTGCACTCATACTGTCATCTAAAAGTAAAATTTCTGGTTCGGCAGCAATAGCTCTTGCAATGGTAAGCCTTTGCCTTTGCCCTCCAGACAAACTTTTACCCCCTCTTTCAATGTAAGATTGTATTTTTTCAGGCATAGAACTTACAAATTCCATAGACTGAGAAATACAAAGGGCTTTATTAATGGATTCAGTTGAGATTTTTTCATTTCCCATACGCAGATTTTCATCTATTGTCCCGGAAAATAAAACTGCGTCTTGGGGAACTGCTTTAATTTTTTTACGAAGAAATTTAGTATCATATTGACATATGTTTACACCATCCAATAAAATTTCTCCCTGATTAGCAGAATAAAATTTTAATAAAAGTTTAGCGATAGTTGTTTTACCCGAACCTGTGCTTCCGATGATTCCTAATGTCTCACCGGCCATAATTTTAAAATTTATATTCAAAAGCTGTGTTTCATCGCTATCTGTATAGGAAAAATTTATATTTTTAAATTCTACTTTTGGATAAGAAAAATTAGACGTCGTATAACTTGAAATAGAATTTTCGGGAATAACCTCATTTTCTATATTTAAAACATCAAATATCCTCCTGTATGAAGCATATGCTTTTGTAAAAGTTGTTAAAAGAGAGGCTGCCAAAAATAAAGCAAAAAGAATTTGAGTTGTATAGTTTATTAAAGCTGTTATTTTTCCCGGCATTAAATTTCCGGAATTTATCCTCATCGCTCCCAGCCAAATTATAAGTATTATTACAGAATTGACAATAACATATGCAGATGGGGGCATTAATGAAAAAATTTTAAGAGCGGATATTCCATTACTCAAGTATTCTTCGCTTGCCTTATTAAATCTGTTTATTTCACCCTTTTGTCTAGAAAAGGCCCTTATCACACGTACACCATCTAAATTTTCTTTGGCTATATGAGATAGTTTATCCAGTTTATATCTGGATATAGTAAAAAGGCGAGAAGACTTTGCCGCTATTATAAATGAAATTACTGATATAACGGGAACCGCTATAAAGAATATAATTGACAACTGCTTGTCTATTATATATGCCATTATTAGTGAACCAAATACTATAAACGGAATTCTCGCTCCAAGCCGTATAGACATTGCAATCGCATTTTGCAAACTGCTTACATCTGAAGTTATTCTTGTTGTAAGAGAAGCCGTTCCGATTTTATCTATCTCATAAAACGAGACGGAGTTAATTTTTTCATAAAGAGCATTTCGTATTTCACTTCCTATGCCTTGGGAAGCCCTTGCTGCCATATATTGACATATAATTGCAGAAATAAAACCCAGTAATGACAAAGCTATAATAAAATAACCCATTTTTATTATATATGAAATGTCCTGATTTTTTATTCCGAAATCTATAATATTAGCCATAATTACTGGAATTATGAGTTCGAATATCGATTCAACTAATTTAAAAATCGGACCAAGTATTATACTTTTTTTATGATGTCTCAAAAAATAATATAAATTCATAAAAATAGGTTTCCATCTTTCATTTTATCTCTTATTTATTATACCCCAAATTTTTCTATTTTTAACAGGTATCTTTATTTTTAAATATAATCTAAATATGGAGAATAAGTTTTTATAATTTGCACAAAATAATATTTACAGGAGGGATATTTATGAAAAAAACGCTTGTATTTTTTGGGGGACTTTTTATTATCGGGCTGTTTCTTATCGTATTTTATCCTTTGTTTACTCCTTTGTCTAATTCCTTAAAACAGGAAAAATCTGATAACAGTAATTCAAGTCTTAATTCTCCTGCGGATAATAAGCGAAATTTAGTTTATGTTGTAAAAGAATATAATGGAAATATTGCAATATTTGAGGAAAACAGTGACGTTCCGTTTAAAGTCACAGATATTCGGCTTTGCGAATTGCCGGAAGGTGATAAAAAACTCCTTAGTAAAGGCATTCCTGCATCCTCTTCACAGGAACTTAATTGTATTTTGGAAGATTATTGTAGTTAAATAATGTTCATATGAGAAAATTTAAAATAAATTTGTCACATTCTTTAGCTATGTCATTAAACAACTTTCCAAATAGACTTTCTGCAAAATGAAATATATGATATAACGAGATATGAAAAACTATGAATCTGAAAAATTACGCAGAATAACAGAACTAGAAATTGAAACATATAAAAAATTCATAGTCCAAAATTTGGATAAAAATTTTTTGTTTTTATAAGTATGATCCCCAAATTTGAAAATTTTTTCATCTTAAAATCATCTATATGCCAATATTTTGTCTTTTTCTTATAAGTATTTCTGATTTCACAGGAAGTCTAATCAATCTAAGTTTTCACAATTATGCCAAACATTTTGGACATCATCATCTTCTTCTAGTATTTCTACAAGACTCTGAAGTTTGCAAAGCTGAGAGTCATCACTTATTTTTATATAATTTTCAGGAACCATTTCAATATCAGCAGATATAAACGAGTATCCTTTTTCAGCTAAAGCACTGTATACATCGGAATAATCTTCTTTTTCCGTTGTAATAACAAAATATTCTCCATCAGCATTAAAGTCTGAAGCTCCACATTCTAAAGAGTCTTCCATTACTGTATCCTCGCTTTGATTTTCTTTATCTATTACAAATACTCCCTTGGGAGAAAACATAAAAGAAACACACCCTGAAGTTCCAAGATTCCCACCGTATTTATCAAAATAATGTCTTAAATTTCCCGCAGTACGATTACGATTATCGGTTAAGGTTTCTACAATAAAAGCAACCCCACCCAAACCATAGCCTTCATAAGTTATTGCTTCGTAGTTATTGCCATCACCATCGCCAGCTGCCTTTTTTATGATTCTTTCTATGTTTTCATTTGGAACATTATTTGATTTAGCTTTTGCTATACAATCTTTTAAACGTGAATTTAGAGAAGGATCTGCTCCTCCATCACGGACTGCAACAATCAGCTCTCTTCCTATTTTAGTAAAAATTTTTGCTCGTTGAGCGTCAGTTTTTTCTTTTTTTCTTTTTATATTATTCCATTTGGAATGTCCTGACATATGATTCATTCTCCTTTTTGCATTGGCTTATTTTACAAGATTTTGCCGTTAAAATATTTCTACTCTTTGGCTGTCTTTCATATTGTCCCAATTTTATGCAATAGTAAATTAATAAAACCATCGTATATATTAGTGTAACTTTCTTTTTTATAAAAATCAATTATGGTCTGGTCACACGAAATAAATCATCAAAAATAAAGGCGAAATAGATAAAATTAATGAACATAATATCGAGTTTATCGT
>CAQJOC010000030.1:0-8602 GCA_948815685.1 uncultured Eubacteriales bacterium
CGGGATAAAACCGGAACCGGAACAAAACCCAAAACAGATCCGAAACGGAACTGGAATAAAACTGGAATAGGAGGCCAGAATCATGCTGGAGGAATTAAAGAATTTAAAGGGAAAAATAAGAAAATAATGTAAAGAAGTAAAGATTAAGCCAACACGGCTTACTGAATGCAGGGAAATAAATAACACATAGATAAAATAGAATAAAAGGAGAATGAGAAAAATTAAAGTTGAGGGTGTTGTTCAGTAATGTTTCGAAAAAAAAAGCTGAAAGCAAACGATAATATGTCAAAAAGAAAAGTTCCAATAAAAGCAAAAGGACTGAATAACGAGCATACAAGCAGTGAAAAATATGGTAAAATGCCCAGAAAAGGCGCAGATAATAAAACCGATGCGGATAAAATTAAAAAATCAAAAGCAAGTCATTTTCAAAAAAGGGGCATAAAAAAAGGGTTTGTTCTTAATAAATTTTTCTTTTTAAAAAACACAGGAATGGATTTACCCTTTTTATTCTTAGTTTTGACATTACTTGTAATAGGACTAATCATGTTATTTTCGGCAAGTTATCCTAATGCGTTTTATCTTCACAAAGGTGACAGCTTTTATTTTATTAAAAATCAGGTTTTATTTGCAATTATTGGACTATGTGCAATGTTTACGCTTTCATTTTTTGACTATAACAGATTAAGAAATCTTTCGTGGCCTCTTTTAGGAGTATCTTTTATCTTGTTAGTAGTTGTTTTGTTTATGCCACCAATTAACGGAGTTCATAGATGGATACAGATTGGTTCATTTGGATTTCAAGCTTCCGAGATAACAAAATTTGCCATAGTTGTTTTTTTCTCACATCTTATAACTTTAAATTTTAATAAAATGGGAACATTTAAATATGGAATTTTGCCATTTTTAATAGTTTTAGCTCCGACTTTGATTCTTTTAGCACTTGAACCTCATATCTCATGTACGGTAATAGTAATTTTACTTGGCGGAGGAATGTTATTTATTGGAGGAATCAAACTTAGATGGTTTGGTATGGTTTTAGGTGCAGTTTCAACCGCACTTGTCTATCTTGTAATGTTTACCGATAAGCTCACATATGCAAATAATCGAATTGCCGGATGGCTTGACCCTTTTGGAGCAAATACGTCTGTTGATACTTGGCAAACGAGGCAGGGACTCTATGCCATAGGTTCCGGCGGAGCTTTAGGATTAGGATTGGGAAATTCTCGTCAAAAGTATTTGTATATACCGGAACCACAAAATGATTTCATATTTTCGGTTGTTTGTGAAGAACTTGGTTTTGTTGGTGCTGTTATAATTCTTCTTTTATTCGCAATGCTTACTTGGAGAGGAATTTTAATTTCCATGAGAGCTAAAAATAGATTTGGTGCTCTTCTAGGTATAGGTCTTACAGCTCAGGTAGGACTTCAAGTAATACTTAATATAGCTGTTGTAACAAACACAATTCCAAACACAGGGATAAGCTTACCATTTTTTAGCTATGGGGGAACCTCGCTTTTAATGCTTTTAGCACAAATGGGTATCGTTCTTTCTGTTTCACGAACTGCTAAATTAGAAAAATTTTAAATGTCTATGTTTTAAAATAAGTCAGGCAAATATAACCTTTGCACAAGTACATAAAAATTGTTTTTCTGTATCCTACTTACTAACTGTATTTGCTTATATAGCTATTTTGTATTATAATCTTTCGCATATCTCATTTTTAATAATTAGTGCCTGTCTGAAAAATAAGATAAACTATATATTTAACAAGTTCATATATAATAGGAAGAAAATGTAAGTCAAAAAATAGTTGTACTTTTTAAAATTTATTATAATTTTTATTGTTATTTTATGTATGTCAATTATCCTATTTTGTCATTTTTTATTTTCCAGACAAGCTCTAGAAAAAGGAAAATGGAAATAATAAAAAAATTTAAATTGGGGAAATTAAAATTGGATTATACGAAGTTATTAATTGAAAAAGCAATTTTAGCCCGAAAAAATGCTTATGTACCTTACTCTAAATTTAAAGTTGGTGCTGCAATTATTACAAATAACAACAAAATATATGGAGGATTTAATATAGAATGTTCGTCGTATTCTCCAACTAACTGTGCAGAACGTACAGCCCTGTTTCGTGCTGTATATGATGGACACAGAAATTTTAAAGCGATAGCTGTTGTGGGCGGTAAAGAATCAGAAAGTTGTCCTTTATTTTCTTATACTCCTCCATGCGGAGTATGTCGTCAGATGCTTAGAGAGTTTTGTCATCCGCTTTACTTTAAAATTATTTTGGCTAAATCCGTCGATGATTTTAAAATTTTTACACTTGATGAACTTTTTCCACTAAGCTTTGGACCGGAAAACCTTAAATAATCAATAAATAGAAAGGATTTAATCATAATTATGGATTTCAACTCAAAATGTCGTCAAATAAGAAAAGATATATTATCAGAGATTGCCTCAATAGGGTCCGGACATATCGGAGGCTCTCTTTCAATAGTGGAACTGTTAGTTGTTTTATATCATAAGCATATGAAAGTTGACCCTAAAAACCCTAAAATGGAGGGGAGAGACAGGTTGATAGTCTCTAAAGGTCACAGTGGACCGGCTGTATATGCCGTACTTAGTGATAAAGGCTATTTTGCTAAAGACTGGCTTTTTACTTTGAATCAATTTGGAACCAAACTTCCCAGCCATTGTGACATGAATCGTACTCCGGGAATTGATATGACTACGGGATCTTTGGGACAAGGATTTTCGTGTGCCGTTGGGATCGCGAAAGCTTCCAAATTACGTAAAGATAATGCTACAATATACGCAATAATCGGTGACGGAGAATGTCAAGAGGGACAGATATGGGAAGCAGCTATGCTTGCATCCCACTGGAAATTAGACAATTTAATTGCTTTTATTGATTACAATAAACTTCAGCTTGATGGCAAAGTTGAGGAAATATGTAAAATTTCTCCTTTATATGAAAAGTGGAAAGCATTCGGTTGGAATACGATAAATATTGAAAATGGAAACAGCTGTGAACAGATTGATAAAGCAATTCAGCAAGCAAAAATCTCGGATATGCCGTCTATGCTTATTTTAAATACTGTCAAAGGATATGGAGTAAAATTTGCTGAAAATGCAGGAATCGGTAATCACAGTATGCCATTATCTCAGGAACTCCTCGGCGAAGCAATTAAAGAATTGGAGTGTAATAAATAATGGAAATGCGACAAGTTTTAGCACAAGAATTTGATTGTTTTATAAAATCAAATAAAAATATAATAGTTTTAAATGCTGACCTGGCAAAGCCAAATGGGCTTGGAGAATTAACAAAAAAATATCCCGATAGAGTTTTTAATGTAGGTATTGCCGAACAAAATATGGCATCTGTGGCGTCAGGAATGAGCAGCTATGGATTTATTCCTTTTATCGTTACATTCACTCCTTTTGCAACAAGAAGAATATGTGACCAGATAGCAATATCCATATGTTATGCCAAACAAAATGTAAAAATAATCGGTACAGACCCCGGCATAACTGCAGAACTAAATGGTGGTACACATATGAGTGTAGAAGATATTGGAGTTTTAAGAAGTATTCCGGAAATTGTTATATTCGAGCCTACGGATAACATTCAGCTTAAAAAAGCTCTTCCTCAAATTATCAACCATCCCGGACCTGTATATGTTAGAATGCTACGGAAAACAGCTTTTGATATTTTCAGTGAAAACGATGAGTTTGATTTATTTAAGGCATCGGTTCTAAAAGAGGGTAAAGATATTACAATTTTTTGTTCGGGAATTATGGTAAAAGAAGCGTTAACCGCCGCTAAAATATTAAAAGAGGAAAGCGATATTTCTGCCGAAATAATAAACATTCACACAATAAAGCCAATTGATAAAAAAGCTATTATTAAATCAGTTAAAAAAACTAAACAGGCTATTGTTGCAGAAAATCATAATATAATTGGTGGATTATATTCAGCAGTTTGCGAAGTGCTTTCAAAAGAGTATCCTGTACCATTAAAAGTCATAGGAATTAAAGACCGATTTGGGCAAGTCGGAAAGCTTTCTGCATTACAAAAGGAGTATCAAATGAGGGCCAACGACATAATAGAAGCAGCAAAAGAAATTGTTAAAAAAAATAATTTTTAATAAACTTTGTACTCAATCGAAAACACATTAATGCAGCTGTACAAAAAAACATCTATACAGTTTAAATAAGATTTTTAGGTATATTTTAATTATATAACAATAAAATTTTTATCAATAATTAAATATTTATATGAATTTATTTATATAATTTGTTTAAAAATTTAATGAGGCATTGCCACTATATAATTTTTTTAAGTTCTTTCTTTAAGGTAGATGAATTTCTGTTAACAAAAAATAATAAAAATTTGAATTATTTTAAATATTTCTTACGAAATACAGCTTTTTTAGGTTTTAATTTATTTAATTTTTATATAAATTCGCTAAAATATAAAGTTTGATTTATTTTTCAAATATATTATGATTTAAATGGTAAAAAACTTGTAAAATATACCTATATATTTATACTTGCAATTTTTAAAAAAATATGATATTATAATTACAATATAGAAAAAGGAGAGTTAAAATGCTAAGCGACAAATTCAAAATAACTAAAAAATTCAATAAATTTCATCAAAATAATCGAATTAAACAGCTGTTTAATAGAGAAGAAATGAAAACTAATAGTAATAAAAATGATTTTCTAATTAAATCTTTAGCAACAGTTATTTCCTTTTTGGTTATTCCTTATAGCTGTGTTTGTGCTAAATCGAAAAAAGAGAAGAAGTCTCCAGATTCTCATCAGGTAATTTCTGTTCCCAATAAAGACGATAATTCGAAAGTCAGATCCTTGACAAAAATGCTTATAGCTTTAGGGATTGGGACCGCATCAACCGCAGCAGAAATAGCTGCAGTGATTATTTACAGAAACTCAGATAACGTTTTCCAGAGAAGCGTCATCGGGGACACAGCTGAAATACGACAAACTTGTTATGATGTGACCGATTTACCTGGCGGTATGAAAGCAAGGCCTATAACAGTCGATAACAGTCTTAAAGGTTATATTTATAGTAGTGACAGTAATAAAAACGGAAAACTTGCAGGTAAATATGTGATATTTTATTCGGGGAGTGGATGCCCTAATTCCGATCAAGCCAGAGAAGTTGCCCTGAAATATGTAAATGAAGGAGCAGTAGTTGTCGGTGTGGATTATAGTGGTTTTGGAAATAGCGGTCCAGCTGTTTCTAGTGGTACAATAAGGCAAAAAAATATATATTCTGACGCCAAAAAGATTTATAATTATGTAGAAAATAATCTTAAGATTAAAAAATCTAATATAATATTACATGGATACTCATTAGGTGGGGCGATGGCAGCTCATGTTGCAGCTGATGTTTCAGGAGGAGCAGATAAACTAGGTGGTTTAGTACTACAAAGCTCTGTAAAAAATACTAGTAATGCAGCATATTCAATATTAGAAAAGCAAAATTCCGGAATGAGATATCTGGGAGCAGCAAGTGCGTGGCTTTTTGCTGATTCATTTAATTGCGAAAAAGAGCTAAAAAGGCTACATAAAGAAGATCCGAATATCCCAATTATTTTAGGCGGTGGAAATTCTTCAGATCATTTGAATTTAAGTAATACCGGATTACCGAATATTGTAAAACAAATAGGATTTAATAATATAAAAATTTGCGTAGGAAATAAAGAGCATATGGAAAACAGATGTGCACCTTCCGATAATTTCTCATTGCCTGTTTTTAAATCGTAATTATATCTAAATAACCATAGTATTAATAATTATAAAAAAGGATAAATCAGACGGCCGACGTGAGATAGCTGTCTGTTATGTTTTTGCGTCTAGATATGTGGTGATAAAAAAATTGATGTTAAAGTTTGCTATGTTTTTGAACTATAAAATGTAATTTACCGAAAAGCATTGATTAGTTTTAAAAGAAGCACCTCATAAAAATTATATAGCGACAATGCCTCGTTAAATTTTAAAATAAAATATATGATTAATTCATATAAATATTTATTAATTACAAAGAATTTTATTGTTATATAACTAAAAACATATATACGAATTTTATTTAAATTTTATAAATATCCTTTGTGCGTTGTTGCCTAAATTTTTTTGTAAATAACCTAAAGTCTATCTAAAATAGATATTTTATTTTTTAAATTCTATTTACAAACATTTAAATTGGTGATATAATACAAAATATAGAAGAAAAAATTACATTAAATGTAAAAAATTTCTTCTAAATAAAACATTATTTACTGTATTAAAAAATAAAAGAAGGGTGGGAATACTTTATGAAAAACGACGATCTGGAAAAAATAGTAAGGATGTTGTTTAGTAGTATTTTGTGCATTTCGCTATTTATGCAGATAACCGTTATGGCGTTTGATGGAGGGTCACACGAGCATATAACTGAAAAAAGCCTAGTGCTGTTTTCACAAATTGAAAAAAATAATAAAAACTTTTATTCGGAAGATGCAAAAAAAATTATCATGGAACATTGTACCAAACCGGATATAGACGAAAATGATGGACTCTTTAAAGACCATTTTTATAATATTGCCACAGAACGAAATTTTATGGGAGAAAAGATATCTGCTTTGGTAAAATTCAGATCTCATTATAAAGCTGCACTTATAAATTATAAAAGAAACAAAATGAAAAAATGCTGGGAAGAATTAGGCAGGGCAATCCATTTTTTAGAAGATATAAATACACCGGTGCATGGTGGATATGATTGTCCATCGGATGCAATGCGTTACTTGTCAATGCATGTAGGTTTTGAAAAGACATGTATTATGGTCCAGAATGAGTACTTAGCAGAGATTAACGCTGATGAATTGGATTATTTTTTGGATAATTCTCTAGATGATATAGGAAAAATGTGCGCTAGAGTGTCAAACGACAACTTTTTCGCACTAAAAAAAGGATATATTTCAGAGGAAGAAATGGCTCGGCATGTGATCATCACCGCTCAGAGAATTGTAGTGGGCATTTTATACAGGTTTAGCATGGAGGTCTGAAGAATAACCTCATAAATAATAAAGTAATAAAAATATTAAAATTATATTTCTTTAAATTTTAAGGGGGGATAACAATGAAAAAAAATATTTTTAAATTTTTAATTATGTTTTTAATAATCTTTCCAGTATATTTTTCAATTTCAACAAAAACTATCGCTTTACAAAATGATATTGAATTTCGTGAAGGTAAATGTGTTGCTCCAACTATGGCATTTAGAGAAGTGAAAAAGACTTCATTTGGAAATGGCTTGGAATGTGTTGTGACATTTAGATACTGCCCTGAATGCGTAAAATCTGTTGAACCTGATGGTACATACACATATATTAGGTTTGTCTCGGTCACGGGAACTCTTTACGATGTCTCTGATTCTGAAAACCCTAAAAAGATTGTAGAACGTAAGGTAAAAGTAAACTTTACATATGATAAAAAATCCTTTGTAAGAATAGACAACCCTGAAGAAGATTTGGACTACCATCGAATCGTCCTAGATGATAGTAAAACTACTTGGGCATTGGCTCAGACCTGCGAGCTTTTGCAGGGAAAATCATATTGTACTATATCAGAAATGTTTACAATATATAAACAAAATTTTCGTACTCACAAAATGGAACATGTGGAAAATGGACATGTAGACATTGCGTGCACCGTTGACGGAGATTTGCTTATAAATTCAAAAACGATGTAAAGAATATAATGCTTTTGTAAAGGAGAGAACGACAATGAAAAAATATCTAAAAAGCATGTTTATGTTAGGTTTAATATTTGGAATATTTTTTAATTCATACAATATTTTGGCAAAAAAAGTAAATCTTGTCCAAGAACATTTGATTCCAATCGAAAACAATAGCGTAACAGAGGAAAAAGTCAGTGCTGATTTAGTAAAAAAAGAAACAATAACTTATTTTAAATATAATTATGGTAACAAATGTGGAGAGAATCGATATGAATATGTGTCGGTGCGAGTTACAATTAATTATTACAATTCTGACGGAAAAGATATAGCAAGTGCCTACTTTGAATCTAATTTCAGATATAATACGGCTCTTAAACTTGTTAAATGCTTGAGTACCTCGCATGGACAGAGTTGTAGCAATAATAAATATTCTATCGACTTGAGTTGCCGAACTAAAAATTTATCCATTTCTGTAGGTGAAAGTTTTGGAAAAGTTACTCTTAAAAAGATGCTTTTGCCCAAAGACAAATCAATATATATTTTCTCATGTGATACGGAGGGGAATGTATACAGGAGAACATTTTAAAATAAATTAACATAGTTTAATACATGTATTTTTAAAATTTGGAATTGTCCAAATCCAATATGAAAAATAAAATCAACAAGGACAATCTTTTTGACGCACGTCCGCTTGGATTTGGACTTGTTGGATTTTTTAAGCTTGATCAAAGATCATTAATTAAAAATTTAAAATATAACAAGATTAACTTAAAAAATATTTAATAAAATTAAAAAGCACGGAAAGTGTAATATCGTCACCGGTATTTAAAAGCGGTGTGTAAAGTGGCA